>JAJQAM010000063.1 GCA_021203805.1 Coprobacillus sp. | reverse complement strand
GTGGCGACAATACCCCTCTGGAGGAAGATAGCGAGCTGCCGGGCTTTTTTTATTAGCTTTGACTCGTTTTTTGGGGTACGCCTAGTGGAAAATAAGGCAATTTACTAGGTCGGAGCGTGGATACTTTCTCTCTTTACTCAGGGCTTTGCGGCCGCAATGAGGCTTAAAGAGAGTCAAAAGGCATTTATATAGGAAGACATGAGGGGCCACTAGTGAGGAACGGGCTATCCCTCGTCCCTAATAAACACGTAGTGAATATAAATATATTCACTTATTGTCCATTTTTTGATATTATATTCTTTACCGGGGAACCGCTATGGCAAGTGAAAAGAAAACAAATACGGAAAATAAAAAGATAACATATGCGATAAAAGACGTTCAAAACGAAGCCATGAACGCGATTTTGTCGTGCTACGGGATTTCCTCGATCTGCACTTCTAGCGGCGCTAGAGTAAGCGGTGATAAAGCCCTTAAGGCCATCACGGTAAATAAAGACTTAGCGGATAAATTTAATGTCTATATCTACGTTGAAGTCAGTGAATACGTTAAAATCAGTGAGGTTTTATTAAACGCTCAAAAGATTGTAATATACAATCTTAACTCTAAATTTAATAAGCACTGCAAGAAGGTAAATATCTATGCAGTCTCTATTTCAGGTGGTAATTAACTAATGAAAACGATAAATGGACAAACATTAAAACTAATGTTTATCTCGGGAGCGAATAATTTATATAATCACTATCCTGAGATTGACGCTCTTAACGTCTTCCCAGTTCCTGATGGAGACACGGGAATGAATATGAATCTTACCCTCTCAAGCGGCATTAAAGAGATTCAAAATAGGAATGATACGAGCTGCTCCGCGATTATGAAAGCCTTCTCTAACGGCCTCTTTAACGGAGCACGCGGTAATAGCGGAGTTATTACCTCCCAGATCTTTATCGGCTTTGCTAGAGGCGTGGGGGATAAAGAGGAGCTTACTTTAAGCGACTTCTTAGAGGCTTTGCAAGCAGGCGTCGCTAACGCCTATCACGTCGTTAATAACCCAGTTGAGGGCACTATCCTTACAGTAGTTAGAGAATCCACTCAGAAATTAGCGGATGAGTTTAATGAGAGTATGTCCTTTAAGAAAGCGATGGACATTTTAATTAGTGAAGCAAAAGCCTCTCTAGATAGAACGCCTGATCTTCTTCCAATCTTAAAGCAGGTTGGAGTAGTGGACTCCGGCTCTGCCGGACTTGTCCGTATCTTTGAAGGCATGAGAAGCGCTCTCTCTGATAAGGTGATTGAAAGAGACGATGAGGCCACAATTAATAACCTTATGTCTCACACGCAAAAAGCCCAGATTAAGATTGAAGAAGAAGAATTTGGATATTGCACGGAGTTCATCCTTAAACTTGGCCCTAAAGAGGTTAAAAAAGACTACTCCTCAAGTAGATTTAAAAACTTCCTTGAAGCCCATGGTAACTCGATAGTCTATGCGGAAAACGAGGATCAGGTTAAAGTTCATATTCACACCCTCACTCCAGGAGTGGTCTTAAATAACGCTCAGCAATACGGCGAGTTCCTTAAGATTAAAGTGGATAATATGACTGAGCAGCATCATACAATTCATGAGGATTATGGTGAGGATATAGAAGAGAGCGCTGCTTCAGATAGTAGCGAGACTCCTGAAAGTAGTGATAATGCTATTGCCCCAATCACTAAAAAATATGCTTTAATTGCCGTAAGTAGCGGCGACGGACTTAGTGAATACTTTAAAGAATGCGGAGTTGAATATATAGTCAGTGGTGGTCAGACCATGAACCCCTCAACTGATGACTTTGTTAAAGTCATTAATCAGTCGGGAGCGGAAACAGTCTTTATTCTCCCAAATAACTCAAATATCTTTATGGCGGCTCAGCAAGCCGCAGATGTCTCTGATAGTAGAATTACTGTCTATGTTGTTCCCACAAGGACTATTCCTCAAGGAATAAGCTCGGCTTTTGCCTTTGATGAGTCTCTTGATCCAGGTGATAACTTTAATAACATGAAGGACGCCCTAAATAGCATAAGAAGCGGGGAAATAACTCATTCTATTAGAGATAGCGAGATGGACGGAATAAATATCAAAAAGGATGATATCATTGCCCTTACCAATAAGAAATGCGTCTATAGCGGACCTTCTAAAGTAGAAGCGATTAAAGCCCTTGCTAAAGAGCTTATTGGGGATGACAGCGGGATTGTGACAATATATCAGGGCGAAGACGTCACTTCTGGAGAGCTAGAAGAGCTAAGCACTGTGATTAAAGGCGAGTTTAAATCAGCTTATCCCGACATTGAATTTGATGTCGTTGAGGGCGGCCAGCCTGTCTATTCCTTCCTTGTCGGCGTAGAATAGCCATCATTGTCTATATTTATTAATTATTTTATAATTATTAGACATGAAACTAACAACTTCTAAAAGACTTAATAAACTATTATATGAAATGGATATTCATTCTTATTATGATGTCCTTTTTCATATTCCAAAGAAATATGAAGTTGTCTCAATGAGTGATGACTCGAAAGTCTATGAAGATAAAGAAAAGGTCACTATTAGTGGGCATCTAGAGGAGAAACCCGCTTCTCTCCCCTCATATAAGACTAAGACCACAATCTTTACCGTGGTAACGGATAGTAATAGAGAATATCGATTCCTTGCCTATAACCAGGGATATCTCGAAAAGACTCTTGAGACCGATATAACCTACACATTCACTGGAGAATACAATAAGAAAAGCGACAATTTTGTGCTTAAAAAAGTAAGTAAAGACCTAGTAAGCGGCGAGCAAATTGTTCCTATTTATTCCCTCTCTGGTGATATGAAACAGTTTGAATATATCCGTCTCGTTAATAAAGCATTTAAGGAGCTAGACGGAAAGATTTATTCCAGTGTTCCTTACTCTTTAATCAATAAATATCACTTACCCACAAAAGATATCGCTTTAAGAGACGTTCACTATCCAAAGAGCAAAGATGAAGTTAGAGACGGTCTTTTATATCTAAAGTATGAAGAAGCTCTTACTTTCTCGATGAAAAACAAACTTATTCGTCAGAAAAATAATGAATTAAGCAAGCTCTCAGTGAACTATATTGAGATGAGTGAAGTTGATAAATTTATAAACACCCTTCCCTATTCATTAACCTTAGATCAAACCCAAGCGGTTAATGAAATAATTAGCGATATGAATGACACGTCCCTCATGTATCGCCTTCTTCAAGGAGACGTGGGAAGCGGAAAAACGATAGTGGCGTTTATCTGTTTATACGCTAATTTCCTCCGGGGTGAGCAGGGCGTATTTCTCGCTCCTACGGAGACTCTTGCGAGGCAGCACTATGAAAATATGAAAGAGCTTTTTAGCGGCACTAAAGTTAATATAAAGCTCCTTACTGGATGGATGAGCCTTGAAGAAAGAAGGCTTGTTTTAGACGATTTAAAGGATGGAACTATAGATATTCTTATTGGGACTCACTCTCTTTTCTCAAAAAGCACAGTTTATTCCCATTTAGGCCTAGTTGTAGTGGACGAGCAGCACCGCTTTGGAGTGAACCAAAGAAGTGCTCTTATCGATAAAGGAAAAGAGGTTGATCTCCTCATGATGAGCGCCACTCCAATCCCAAGAACACTCGCTCAAACTATCCTTTCTGATCTCTCTGTTTCTACCCTTTATTCATTCCCTGCTAAAAAGAGAGAAGTAAAGACAAAAATCATTAAAAATGATGCCGCTTTAAAGGAAAAAATAGAAGAGCAACTTGAAAAAAATAACAAAATCTATATCATTGCCCCAGTAATTGATAGTGAACAAGAAAAAGAAACAAATTATTCCCTTTTTAAAAGATATAACGATTTATTTCCAAGTAAAGTGTGCCAATTAAACGGCAGAATGAGTAGTGAAGAAAAAGAGAAAAATATCAGTGAATTTAAAAATGGAGAAAAGCCGATTTTAGTCTCCACTCAAGTCGTTGAAGTGGGAATTGATGTCGGTGATGCTTCTATGATTATTATCTACGGCGGACGTAGATTTGGTCTCTCTTCTCTACATCAACTTAGAGGAAGAGTGGGACGTAGTGGTCAAGAGGCAACATGCTACCTCGTAACTGACCTATCTTACACCCAAGAAGAGATAGATCGACTTAAGATTCTTACTGAAGTAGATGACGGCTTTAAACTTGCTGAATATGATCTAAAAGCGAGAGGACCAGGAGAGCTTAGCGGTCTCTCTCAAAGCGGTATTCCTGATTTTAAATATCTTAATGTTATTAATGATATCAATATCTTCCAAAGCGCTTCTAGAGATGCTGAGGTTATCCTACAAAATAAAAACGAGAATAAAGGTTATGCTTCTTTTATCGAGCATATGGAACGCGAAATTAATTATGAAGGAGATTCCTATAAGGGATAAAAGTGAAATTAAAACATAAAGAGTTTTAATTTTATATGTTAAAATAAAACCGAGGATTTAATTATGAAAATTGTTGTTGATACGATGGGAGGAGATAACGGAAGCAGCGTTATCTGCGACGCCATTATAGAATTTAAAAAAAGTAATCCCGATGTGGATGTTATAGCGGTGGGTAGCGTAGAAGAGCTCTCTAAACTTGACGGAGTGTGTACTATTGTCCCCTCTAAAAGCGTTGTTCCTATGGACGCTCATGCCTTAGAGGTCATGAGAATGAAAGACTCCTCTATGATGGTAGCCCTTGATACATTAGTTAGTGAAGACGCTGACGCCATTATTAGCTGCGGCTCTACTGGCGGGTTTTTAAGTGCCGCTACTATCAAAGTAAAGCTTATTCCTGGAGTTAAAAGAGCGGCCCTAGTCGCTCCATTTCCAACCGCAATAAAAGGCAAGAAAGTTGTCATTTTAGATGTCGGCGCTAATAACGAAAATAGCGCAGAAGAGCTCTATCAATTTGGCTTTATGGGAAGAGCGTATTCTCAGGCTGTTTATGGCGTATCTGAGCCCGCTTTATACCTTTTAAATAATGGGACGGAAGAAGGAAAAGGATCGCCCGCTGTAAAAGATGCGTATCAGCTCTATAAAAATAATAAATTCCCAGGTTTTAAAGGGAATATTGAAGCGAGGGAATCTCTTTATGGGGAGGCTGACGTCATTGTGTGTGACGGCTTCTCTGGCAATGTTTTACTAAAAAGCACCGAGGGCGTTGCTAAGTTTTTTAATGAAGAGCTTAAAAAAATGTTTAAAAAGAATATGGTCACTAAAGTTGGCTATCTTCATGTAAGAAAAGGCATTAAAGAGCTTAGAGAAACAATGGACTATAAAAACACCGGGGGCGCTATGCTTCTTGGGGCAAATAAGGTTGTAGTTAAAGCACATGGCAATAGTGATGCCCGCGCCTTTTTATCCGCGCTAAATGTTGCTAAAAGTCTATGCGAAGGTGACATCGTAAATAAGATTAAAGAAGGACTAAATAGCTAATGGAAGTAGAGCCACTTTCA
The DNA here is from genome assembly GCA_021203805.1 of Coprobacillus sp. Taxonomy (GTDB): domain Bacteria; phylum Bacillota_I; class Bacilli_A; order RFN20; family CAG-826; genus JAJQAP01. The sequence continues at coordinate 25,167 of JAJQAM010000063.1, read as the reverse complement.
TCTCTTTATAAGTCGCTTGGAATTACTCCTCATAACGAGGAACTTTTTGAGCTTGCTCTTACCCACTCCTCTTATAATAGCGACGCGAGAACTAAGCATCACGATTATGAAAGACTTGAGTTTATGGGAGACTCAGTTATCGGCTTTGTTGTTAGTGACCTTATCTATAAGAATAAAGCCCATATGGAGCCGGGAGACATGTCAAAACTAAAGTCTTATTTTGTTAAATCTCATTCCCTAGCGACTTTTGCCCGCTCCCTCGAGCTCGAAAAATATATCAGAGTGGGTAATTCCCTTGATAGAGAGCAGCTTTTTAGTAAAGACAATGTCCTTGAAGATGTCTGCGAGTCCCTTATGGGAGCCCTTTATCTCGATCAAGGCCTTGATTTTACTTATGATCTCATTAAAAAGCATCTTTTAGGTCCTATTATGTCGATTGATGAAGATGTCATTATAGACTATAAAACTAAACTTCAAGAAGAAATGCAGACTGAATATAGAGAGTCAGTGACCTATGTCTTAGATAAGGTTGAAGGACCTGCTCACGATAGAACATTCTACGTTAGTGTTCATTTTGGAGATATGACTTTAGCGGTAGGTAAAGGAAAGAAAAAGAAAGATGCTGAAGAAGACGCCGCTAAAAATGCTCTTAAGAAAAGGAGTAACTAATGGGATTAATATCCTTTATAAAAGATAGATTTAATAAAATAGATAAGACAGTTGATGAGAAATATGTAAACGGAATGGATAAGTCCAGAAAGAATTTCTCTTCTCGTTTATCCTCCCTTTCTCGTAGCTATAAGAAAGTTAATCAAGAGTATTTTGATGATCTAGAGCAGATTCTTTTAGAATCTGATGTTGGTGTTTCCCTCACTATTAAGATAATTGATGAAGTGATGAGCGAAGCTAAAAAAAGGAAAGTTGATGGCCCGGATGATATTAATGAAATTCTAATTGAGAAGATGTTTTATGAGTATTCATCTAAGGGAGACGTAGTAAATGATATCCAGTTTGCTAGCAGCGGTCCCACTGTACTATTAGTTGTAGGCGCTAACGGAGTGGGTAAAACAACAAGTATCGCTAAGCTTGCTTATAGATATAAAAATATGGGCAAAAGCGTCATGTTTTGTGCGGCTGATACCTTTAGAGCTGCGGCGGTAGAGCAGCTCACTATTTGGGCAAATAGACTAGATATTCCTATTGTAAGCGGTAGTGATAGTGCTGATCCGGCCTCTGTTGCCTATGAAGGCGCTAGAAGAGCTAAAGCCGAAAATATAGATTTACTTATTGTTGATACCGCGGGCCGACTTCAAACTAAAACTAATCTTATGGATGAGCTTAGTAAAATCAGAAGAGTGCTTGGAAAAGAAATTGAAGGTGCTCCTCATGAGACATTCCTTATTATTGATGGAACTACTGGGCAAAACGGAGTCATTCAAGCAAAACAGTTTAATGAGGTCGCTGCCATCACTGGAATCGTCTTAACTAAACTTGATGGGACCTCTAAAGGCGGTATTATTCTCGCGATTAGAGATGAACTTGGTATCCCAGTTCGTTTTGTTGGAGTGGGGGAAAAAATTGATGATTTAGTGGAGTTTGATTTAGACCAATATTTATATGGTCTATGCGTGGGGGCAGAATGAATAACATAGAGGAAAGGGTTTATTATAATAACCTACTAGATATATATGGTGATCTTCTTTCCAAGAAGCAAAAAACGATTCTCTACGAAGCTTTTGCGATGGATATTTCTTATAGCGAACTCGCTATTGAATACGATGTATCTAGATCCGCAATTAATGACGCTGTGCAAAAAGGAAAAGAGAAATTAGATAAGTTTGAAAGAGCTCTTAAAATCTATGAAAATCGCTGCAGAACTTTGGAAATAACTACAAAACTAAAAGAATCTAATGAAGAATTAAAAGAAAATGAACTAATTAATGAACTTGAGGAAATAAATAAAAATGGCATTTGAACAATTAACTGATAGATTTAATTCCATTTTTAAAAAGCTTAGGGGTCAAGCTCGTTTAACTGAAGCCAATATGGACGATATGCTTAAGGAAATCCGTATTGCTTTACTAGATGCTGATGTAAACTACAAAGTTGTTAAAGATTTTATTGCAAAAGTTAGGGAAGAATCGATACATCAGAAAGTTCTTGAGACCCTTAGTCCTTCCCAAATGGTAGTCAAAATTGTTCGAGACCAACTCACCGATTTACTTGGTAGTGAAGACGCCGCGCTTAATATTCCTACCACCCGCCCTATAGTGATTATGCTTGTGGGACTACAGGGAACCGGTAAAACTACTACTGCAGGTAAACTTGCTTATTATTGTAAGCATAAACTTAACAAAAGAGTCCTTATGGCCGCTTGTGACGTCTATAGACCAGCGGCTATTGAGCAGCTTGAGACCGTAGGTAAACAGGTAGGGGCTGATGTTTTTACTCTTGGAACGGGAACTGACCCTGTTGAAATAGCTAAAAAAGCCAAAGAAAAGTGCTTCAATGATCATTACGGCGCTCTCATCATCGATACTGCGGGAAGACTTCAAATTGATGATGCTCTTATGGATGAGCTAAATAATATGAAAGATGCTGTCTCTCCTGATGAAATCTTGCTCGTCGTTGATGCAATGGCCGGTCAGGACGCTGTTAACGTTGCCATGGCCTTCCATGAGAAGCTTGATCTTACCGGTATTGTTATGACAAAACTTGATGGTGATGCTCGTGGTGGAGCCGCTCTCTCAATCAAGTATATGTCAGGAGTTCCTATTAAATTCACCGGAACCGGTGAGAAGATGACCGACTTTGATGTCTTCCATCCAGATCGAATGGCTGAAAGAATTTTAGGAATGGGCGATGTTTTGACCCTAGTGGAGCAAGCGGAAGATAATATCAGTGAGAAGGATTTAAAGAGAACCGCTAATAGAGCAATGAGCGGCAAATTTGATCTCAATGATATGGTGGATAACTTAAAAAGCGTGCAAAAGATGGGTCCTTTATCAAATATTATGGGTATGATTCCTGGAATGCCTAAAATCGATAAGTCACAAATGGAGAGAGTGGAAAAGGAGACAATTCGTATTGAAGCGATTGTTAATTCTATGACCCCAGAAGAGAGAGCTCACCCCGAAATTCTAAAATATTCACGTAAAGTAAGAATCGCTAATGGTAGTGGAACTACCCTTACCGATATAAATAGAATGCTAAAACAGTATGAACAAATGAAAGACCAGATGAAACAAGTAGAAAAATTTACCAAATCTGGTAAGATGCCGACCGGTATGGGCGGATTTGGTCGCTAGTTATTCTTAATAAATTTTTTGCCTTTTGTAATTGCGTCTTTTTCCCATTTTGGGTGTTCGATTCCCTCATCTAATTCCTTAATGAGGGATTTTTCCTCTTTTGATAAAACTCGATTTTCAAGTAAATCAGGGCGGTACTGACGGGTTATTTTCAAACTTTCTTTTAAATGATACTTATTAATTACCTCATGATTACCGCAGTAAAGGATATCAGGAACCTTATCTCCATCGAAGTCATAAGGCTCTGTATATTGAGGGTATTCGAGTAGTCCATTATCAAAAGATTCTGATTCAAGTGACTCACTGCTTATAACTCCGTCTATTAGTCTCACAACTGAATCTAAGACTATCATCGCAGGGATCTCTCCACCTGTTAGGATATAATCCCCGACACTTATAAGTTCATCTACGTACTTATTTACTCTTTCATCCACGCCTTCGTAGTGGCCCGCAACGAGAACAATATCTTTGTTTAAAGAACAAAGTTCTTTGCTTTTCTCTTGAGTGTACTTTTCTCCCCTAGGCGAGAATAAAATAACATGGCTATTTTCAGTTTTTACGGCTTTAAGGGTGTCTACTATAGGTTGGCACTTCATTATTAGCCCCGCTCCCCCACCGATTGGAGGAGTGTCAACCCTTCCATATTCATCTTTTGTATAATCCCTAATATTTACCACTTCAATTTGGACAAGCTCTTTCTCTTGAGCACGCTTAATAATGGAGTTATTTAAAACCCCACTAAACATCTCTGGAAATAATGTACAAATCGTGATTTTCATAGCAAACCCTCAATAACATGTATGATTATTGATTTATTTTCAATATCTACATTCTTAATAAATTCATCCACGAAGGGGACATAAAAAGTCTCTTTATTTTCTTTTTCTACATTAAGAGTTATCTGAGCGGGAAACTCTTCTACATTAGTGACATGCCCTAGTCTATTTCCCTCTTCGTCATAGACATCGCACTTCTCTAGATCTCCAAAGAAGTATTCATCCTTATCGAGATGGATATCGTCTTTAGCGGCGTAGACATTCATATCGATATATTTCTCCGCTTCAGTAGTGGTTAGTATTTCCTCTGTGGTAACATAATCAAATTTGTCGATCGTGTGATGAGCTTTTACTGTAAGCTCTCTTAAACTATTTTCATCGCTTCCGATATAGATTTTATTTCCTTTCTTATATCGCTTTTTACCAAAAAAAGTAGAACTTAAAACTTTAAATTCTCCGTTTACTCCACGTATTTTAGTTATTTTTCCTAATACTACAAGTTCCATACTGATATAAAAAAAGAAGGTGTTTATTCAACACCTAATCCTTCATCAAATGATTCGAAGGTAATATGAACGTGAATCTCATCGCTTTTACCCGCTATCGAGACAACTTCTCTAATCGAGTTAGCGATTTGTCCTTTCTTTCCAATAAGACGGGAAATCTCATCAGCTTTCGCGGCCACCACAATCTTGAGGTCTTTGCCGTCGTTTTCAGGAATTTCTCTTATGAAAAGAGATTCAGGATCATCCACCATTGGATCAATAATTGCATGAATGATTTTTGTGTAGTCCATTGCCATCTCTATTTGCCCCTTTTAATTTCATCATACTTTTCCATGATTCCCTTGGCTTTAAGAATTGAACGGACAGTATCGGTTGGAATCGCGCCCTTTTCAAGCCAGGCAAGAGCCTTCTCTTCATCGACCACTGCTTCATGGATATCTTTATGAGGATCGATATAACCGATTTGCTCAATAAAGCGGCCATCACGGGCGTATCTCGAGTCCGCGGCAACAATACGATAGAATGGGTCGAGGTGTCTTCCAATACGAGTTAATCTTAATTTGACTGCCATAGTTTGTCCTCCATTAGTCGTCTTATTATCATTTAAATATAGAAGTGTGTCAAGTATTTTTACTTTACACTTTTTCTATAATTTACATTTACCTAATTATTAGTATAATAATTTAGGAACATTTATGGCAGACGAAGAAGCAGTAAAAAAACCAAACTGTGTAGATCGATTCTTTCATATAAGTGAAAGAGGAAGCTCTATTCGTAAAGAAATCATTGCAGGTATTGTTACCTTTGTTTGCATGTGCTACGTCCTCCCTGTTAACTCCTCGATTATGAGCGATATGGGAATGAGCTCCTCTGGAGTTTTCATGATGACTGCGATACTTGGTTGTATCGTTACCCTCATCATGGGACTGGTTGCTAACTATCCAATTGTTATCTGTGCGGGTATGGGTCTTAATGCCTATCTTGCTTATACAGTATGTCAAGGACAGGGCTTCTCTTGGCAGGAGACCATGATTCTTCTAACGGTCGCTGGAATAATCTTCTTTGTCCTATCTATCACTCCAGTAAGAACTAAAATAATTGAGGCCATACCACGCGCTTTAAGAAATATTATTGCCGCATCGCATGGTATTTTCATTTGTATTGTGGGCTTAGTTAACTCCGGAATTATTATTTCAAGCGGCACTTCCACTCTTGTTGAACTTAATACATTTCTCGATCCCGCTATGATCCTTGGAGTAGTGGCTATCGTTGTTTGTTTCGGCCTGTTTTTTGTTAAAAGAAAAACCATTAAGGCTATGGCGATTCCTATTACCATTGTTGGAGTGGTGATTATTGGCGTTATTATTTCCACAATTATGATCGAGACCGGGGGCATAGAAGAAATCGAAGGAACCTTTCATTATACATATCAAAATCTTGTTGATACTCCCGTTAATCTTCCAATTTGGCCTTGGTTTGATGATGCGGTAAGCTGGGCGGATTTCTCCGGCATAAAGGAAGTATTTGCCTACGGCGTTTTCTCTGATTCATCTAGTTTTGGAGAAAATGGTTTTGGTGGGGCTTTAGCCAATATTTTCACAAATCCAGTCTCATATATCGCTATTTTCTCACTTGTCTTTGTTAATCTTTTTGACACCACCGCAACAATGCTATCAGTTGGTAAAGACGCCGGAATGATTGATCATAAAGGACATCTAAAAAACTCTCAAAGAGCGGTCCTTGCTGATGCCACTGGCGCCCTTTTATGCGGTCCTATGGGAACCTCAACAATGACATCATTTGCGGAGTCTGGCGTTGGCGTCTCTATGGGCGCTAGAACCGGACTTATGGCGGTTTCAGCGGCCGCTATGATGCTGCTGTCTATGTTTATCTATCCAATCTTTTCGATGTTTACGGCGGGGTGCGTTATTGCGCCGGCGCTGGTCTGTGTAGGTGGCACTATCTTTGTGGAAAACGTCAAGAATATCCACTTTAGAGAGGGAGTTATAGGTTTTACCGCTTTTGTCTCCTTTATCTTTACTATCCTCTCTTATTCCATAGCCACTGGAATAGGAATGGGACTTATTGTTTACTGCGTCATGATGCTTTTCTCTAGGAGAGGAAAAGAGGTTCATGTAGCGATATATGTGATAGCGGCCCTATTCCTGGTTTCCTTTGCTTTAGACGCTATTATTCTGATAGTCTAGACTGTCAGAACTTTTCTATTGCTATTTATTTCTTACTTATGTAAGATAATCGAAGATATTCCGCTGTGGTGGTACATGAATATCGCTAATAAGTACTTGATAAACGGAGGACACTATGAATAATCAATTAGTCGATGAGATTACAGAGTCCCAGCTACGTAAAGACCTTCCTGATTTTAAATCAGGTGATGAGATTAAGGTCAATGTGAAAATTATTGAAGGCAACAAGAGAAGAATTCAAACTTTCCAAGGTGTTGTAATCCAGGTTCGTGGATCTAAGGTTAGTAAAACCTTCACCGTGAGAAAGGTCTCTAGCGGTGTTGGTGTGGAACGTACCTTCAACTACAACTCCCCTAGTATTGATTCCATTGAAGTTGTGAAGAGAGGTAAGGTGAGACGAAATAAACTCTATTACCTTAGAGGACGTAGTGGTAAATCTGCTCGTATTAAACAGAAACTCTAATCTTAATGTAAAAACAGGAGGACTAATTATCCTCCTTTTTTTATCGCTTCTTGCTCTTATCCCGCCTGCGCATTATAATTTTCGTGTATGGAAGATAACACGAAAATCTCATATTATAGCCGAAAGATCCTCTTTGTGATCCTCATTTTAATTTTAGCCGTGGTCGCTATTCTTGGTGGAGCGGTGGCTTTTCACTCGCTTTACTATGAGACATTCTATGTCTTTGGAGATAGTATGGCCCCTACTTTTGTGGGGATTGACCCAGAAAACGGGGGAGAGGGATACTTTGGCATTATGGACACTCACCGCTTAGCGCATGAGAAAATAAATCGTTTTGATATCGTTGTCTCTTATTATCCTTGGGAAGAAGAGGACTATGCTCAGCCCTATACAGTGGGAGATGAGCCCTTAGAAAGCGCTAAATATGAAGTAAGCCGTGTTGTCGGTATGCCTGGAGACACCATAAAAATCGAAAATAACAAAATCATGGTGCTTAATGAAGAAACAGGACTCTATGAAGAAGAGGTCCCTTACTATGAGACTCAAATATCAGAGGGAACCGTAATTAATACCGAGCCTATTACTCTTGGAGAAGAAGAATACTATGTCATGGGTGATAACTATGATGACGGAATAGATTCCGCCTCTGTTAATCAGCCTATCCATATTGAAAATATTGTGGGCACCGCTGTGGCCATGGAAGGAATAGCGAATCTAGAAATTACGGATGAGGGAATTAATGTTCTCTCCAAGAAATTTACTATGCTTATGGTCTTCTAGTTATGGGACAGCAGCAAGTACACTGGTTTCCAGGGCATATGAATAAAGCCCTAAGCGAAATCGTTGAAAGAGTTAAATTAGTGGATTTAGTAATAATAATGCTCGATGGAAGAGCGCCTTTTTCTTCTATAAACGAGGAATTTGATAGGTTATGTGGAAATAAGCTAAAGCTTATTGTTATTACAAAAGGAGATCTTTCTGACCCTCTTGTTTTAAATAAGGAAATCGCTCTTCTTAAAGAAAGATATAGCGATGTCATAAGCGTAGACCTCACCTCGCCGTCTTGTAAAAAAATAATTACCACAGAAATTAGTAAGCTAAGCGAGGCTAAAAGGGTAAAGGATCACTCCCGCGGAATGAAGACTCAGCCTACGAAGACAATGGTGCTTGGAATCCCTAATGTGGGGAAGAGCACCCTCATTAATAAACTCGTCGGAAAGAACGTTGCCGCTGTGGCTAATACCCCTGGCTTTACCCGCGGAGAGAAGTGGATAAGAATAAATGAGGATATTCATCTTCTTGACACCCCAGGTATTCTTCCAATGAACTATGATGATCCAAAAACCGCCAATAACCTTGCATTAATCGGCTCAATTAAGGAATCTATTCTTCCTAATTCTGAGTTAGTGGAATACTTACTTAGCTACTTAAGGGAGTATTATCCAAATGCCTTATCTGGCCGCTTTGAAATAGACGAAATTAAAGAAACGAGTGAAGTTTTAAATAGTATTTGTAAATCAAGACATCTTATTCGCTCTAGTAATGTCTATGATATAGAGAGAGCGGAGACCCTCCTTCTTAAAGAGTTTAAAGACGGACTCCTTGGAAAGATTTCTTTAGAAAAAGAGCGCGTATGCTAGAGGGAGAAAAGAAATACTACTCCGATTCTATTAAAGTAATAGCGGGAGCGGATGAAGCGGGAAGAGGATGCCTTGCGGGCCCTGTCTTTGCCGCCGCAGTGATCTTACCTATTAATTATATTAATAATGATATAAATGACTCTAAGCAGCTCACTAATAAGAAGCGAAGAGAACTCGCTGAAATCATAAAAAGGGACGCTCTTTCCTATTCCGTTAAGATGGTGGACGCCCCAACAATCGATGAGATTAATATTTTAGAGGCTTCCCGCCTCGCTATGAAAGAGGCGATAGAGTCTCTTAGCGTCCCCTTTGACCTTGTTTTAACGGACGCGGTCACGGTGAATACTACTGCTCCGTGCATTCCTCTCATAAAAGGGGACGCGACTTATATGTGTATCGCCGCGGCCTCAATACTAGCGAAAGTCAGCCGTGATGACTATATGATTGAACTAGATCAGAAGTATCCAGAGTACGGCTTTAAGTCAAACAAGGGATACGGAACGAAAAAGCATCTTGAAGCGATTGATACATACGGACCAATAAAGGGTATTCACCGCTTCTCATACGGCCCGATATGCCGCTCTATAAAGCTTTTTTAAAATAAATAAAATTTTTTGCACAAAAAGGCTCTTTTTACCTCCTTTATATGTAGGAGGTATTTTTATGATAAAAGGCCGAGATTTACTTATTTATTTTTCTGTTAAGTATGAAGGCGACTGGAATGAAATATATAATGCTATTAAAACGAGGATTAAGCCTGACCCTGAGGAAGTCATGGAAACAATCAAAATGGTAAAGGCTAACGCTATTACAATCCTCGATGAGAACTATCCTAAAAGATTCAACTTTATGACCTGTCCTCCTTTTGTTTTATTTTATTATGGAGATATTTCTCTTCTAAGTGATGACGTAAACTCCCTAGCGGTCATTGGAAGTAGAAATAACTCTGACTACGGGAAAGAGATGACCGAATACCTAGTAAAAGGGATTGCGGACAAGATGGTAATAGTGTCTGGCCTTGCTATTGGCATCGATAGCATCGCTCAGCAAACCGCGGTGGATAACGGCGGGAAAACCATTGCGGTGCTTGGAAGTGGGATTGATAACTGCTACCCTTCAAGAAATAAGGACCTATACGACACTATTAAGAAAAATCATCTCGTAATTAGTGAGTATCCTAACGACGTCAAACCCGAGCCCATTCATTTTACCGAGAGAAACCGCATCATTGCTTCTATTCCTTCCGCGATTTTAGTAACGGAAGCAAAAAGTAGAAGTGGGACACTCTCCACTGTCTCTCACGCTCTTCAGCTTGGTAAACCAATACTCTGCGTTCCTCATCTCGCGACTAGTGATTCCCTTTGTAATGCCCTTATTAAAGACGGGGCCATTTTAGTGGAGACTCCTGAAGAAGTTATCGACGAATATAACTATTTTAAATAAAAATATTCATATTTTTTTTAAGGGAAATAGGAGGAATTTCCCTTGTTGACTTTATTTAAAAAAGGCCTTTATTATGGGAATATATGAAAGATTTAGTGGTTATTGAATCATCAGGAAAAGTGGACAAGATTAAAAGTATTCTTGGCCCTAACTATGATGTTATAAATACGAATGGGCACATCTGTGATTTATCTAAAAGTGGTCCAGGGGGTTTAGGCGTTGATAAAGAAAATGGGTACACCCCTTCCTTTGTCTCAGGAGAGAAAGAGCAAAAGATAATCGCGGAGCTTAAAAAAGCCCAAAAGACCCATGGAGAAGTAATCCTTGCTACCGATGATGATAGAGAGGGAGAGGCAATTGCCTATCATGTTGCCCGCACCCTTAATCTTCCCCTAGAAGATAAAAATAGAGTGGTGTATGAGGCCATCACTGAAGAAGAGATTCATAAAGGCATGGAGAATAGGCGCTCCATTGATATGGATCTAGTGGCTTCTCAAGAAGCGAGGCGGGTTCTTGATAAGCTCATCGGTTTTGGTCTATCGGGATCGATTAAAAGAATTAATAAAGCCCAAAGTGCAGGCAGGGTCCAATCCCCCGTCCTTAAACTAATATGTGACCATGATAAAGAGATAAGCGAATTTGTTCCGGTGATTTATTATGTAATAAATGTCAGCGGAACGATAAAAGGCGTCTCTTATGCTTTATCATTTGACTCATATAAAGGAAATAAAGAAAGAATAACCGATGAAGCTCTCGCTAACGAAATAATCTCTAAAATAGGCACGGAATTACCAGTTTTAGATATCAAAACCACAGTGTCCACTCAAAAACCAAAGGTTCCTTATGAGACTTCTAGCCTAGAAGTTGACGCCACAAATAAGCTTGGCTGGCGCTCTTCTATGACTAAGGACGTTATGCAGTCTTTATATGAAAAAGGCTATGTCACTTATATTAGAACAGACTCGGTTAGACTATCTGATTCGTTTGTAGAAAGTGCTAATAATTTCATAATAAATACCTACGGCAGTGAGTATGTCGGCACTCTTCACACCAAAAAGAAAAATGCTCATGATCAAGATGCTCATGAAGGTATTAGACCCACTAATATCTATACCTCTCCAGACAGCTTAGAGGGAAAAGTAAGTCCTAGAGAGCAGAAATTATATGAACTTATCTATATTCATACCCTTCAGGCTCTTATGAAACCGAAAACTGAGAGCGTTAGAAACATCACTTTAGGGGCTAATGATGTCGTATTCCATCTCGAGTTTAGAAAGACTACTTTTGATGGTGCTTCCGTTCTTGATAAAAAGGAAAAAGAGAGCGCTTCTATTCCCGAAATAAATAAAGGCGATGTCATGTCTGTGACTAGTAAAGAAGCCACCCAAAAGAGCACCGAGCCTCCTAAGCATTATACCGAAGCGGATATCATTTCTCTTATGAGAGAAAAGGGTATTGGTAGACCTTCAACCTATGCCCCTACCATACAAATTCTTCTTACGAGAGACTACGTAAAAAGAGATAAACTAGAGATCATTTCTACTGAAAAAGGGCAACAAACCTCTAATATTTTAAATAAATATTTTCCTCAGTATGTCGATACTGAGTTTACGAGAAAGATGGAAGATAGCCTTGACGCTATCGGCTCTAAAGAGACCACATATTTAGATGTTGTTAGCGAAGCGGATAAAGAGCTTCAACAGGCTCTTGACTATGCTAAAAACAATGCCTATAAAGAGCCTGATAAAGAGAGTAGTGAGGTATGTCCCCTCTGCGGCGCTAAGCTTGTTTATAAAGTTAACAAAAAGAACGGAGAGACTTTCCTTGGCTGCTCTAACTTTCCTTCATGTCGCTTTGTAAAACCAGTCCCTGTCTCCGAGCTTCCTACCACTAACCATAAGTGCCCTAAGTGCGGCGCCGATATGGTCTATAAGAAAGGTCAATACGGAAACTACTATAAATGCACTAATCCAGAGTGTGGCTATAACGAGTCAATTAAGAAAAAGTATCATAAATCAAAGAAGTCATGATCCCTTATATTCTTTATTTGCACTAAATGTGCAATAATATTTTTATGAATGTAGTGGAACAAGAGTTTCTTGACTATTTAAAAAACGATAAAAGATATACGAAAGATACCATTCGTAGCTATCAAAATGACCTTGATAAGTGGTTTGATTTTCTTTTACGTGAAGATTATGAATTTAATGAAGTGGATCCTAAATTAATTCGTAATTTTCTCTCTATTGAGATGGAAGAAAATGGTGTGTCCCACAGAAGCTGTCGTAGGCGTCTATCCTGCTACACCACGTTTTATTCGTTCCTTCAGCAAAGACACTATGTCGAGGACAATCCCTTCCTTTTAATCGAAGGTCCGAAGATGGATAAGAAGTATCCTTCGGTTTTAACTAGAGATCAAATAGACGAGCTCTTTAAGCTGAACGGCGAAAGAACCGATCCTTTAATGCTACGGGATCAGTGCATCTTAAAGATGCTCTACTATATGGGACTCAGAGCGAGTGAACTTGTTAATCTCGAGATTCAAAGCATTGATTTCCGCTCGAGAACTGCAAGGATTTTTGGAAAAGGCCAAAAAGAGAGACTCGTTCCTTTTTCTCAGGACTGCCTAGAAGCAATGCAAAAATATAAGAATGAACTTCGCCCCCAACTCATGGGAAGAAAGATTACCCAAATCTTTATTCTTAATGAAGATGGTGAGCCTCTTACTGTAAGAGGACTAGAGTATATCATTGACTCAATTGAAGAGAAGTGCGGTCTCTACTACGGCCTTCATCCTCATACACTCAGACACTCCTTTGCCACTCATCTTCTAGAGAACGGCGCTGACCTCCGTGTTATTCAAGAGCTCCTTGGCCATTCCTCTATAAATGCCACTCAGGTTTATACCCACGTCAGTGATAAAGAGATGAAACAAACCTATAACACCTATCACCCAACGGCCCACAAGGAGAAGTAAAAAATAATTTATATAAATATAAAGTATTGTTTAAAGTCTTTTATTTTGCTATAATCTAGCAGACTTTGATGAATATCAAAGAATACACACACTGCCAATTGTACTCCTTTTGTCCCAAAGAGTTGGGTGGATAGTATTTCGAAGCAGTGGAGGAATTAACAATAAGGAGGTCTTCCCAATGGAAGAAGAAAAAGAAGTAGTTACTCCTGCTACTAGTGAGGTTAGTGAAACCCCATTAGAGGAGAAACCCGAAGCTAGTGAGCCAAGCGTTGATTTAATGGCTCAAGTGATGCATGACCCTGATGCCCCAGTCATCACCATGAAAAAACTCTTAGAGGCAGGTGCCCATTTTGGACATCAAACAAGACACTGGAATCCAAAGATGAAACCTTACATCTATGGAGCGAGAAATGGTGTCTATATTATTGACCTAGCTCAAACTGTTGAGAAAGTCGAAACGGCCTATAAAGCCATGAAAGATATTGTCGATAAAGGAGGAAAAGTTCTCTTTGTCGGCGTTAAGAAGCAGTGCCAAGAGGCCGTTGAAGCGGAAGCCCTTAGAAGTGGTAGCTTTTATATCACTAATAGATGGCTAGGTGGCACTCTTACTAACTTTAGAACGATTCAAGGAAGAATTCGTTATCTTCAAGAGCTTGAAAGAAGAGATGAAGATGGTGAAATCGACGCTCTTCCAAAATCAGAAGCGGTTAAACTTCGCCGTGAAAAAGATAAACTAGAGAAGAACTTCTCTGGTATCAAAGAGATGAGAAAGATTCCAAATGCGATATTCGTCGTTGATCCTAACCTCGAAGCAAACGCTGTGAAGGAAGCTCGTCGTCTCCATATTCCTGTCTTTGGAATTTGTGATACAAACTGTGATCCTGATTTAATAGATTATCCAATCCCCGCAAATGATGATGCGATTAGATCGGTTAGTTTAATCTTAGCCGTTATCGCGGATGCCATTGTGGAATCTAAAGGCGGCGTTCCTGTGGTGGCCTATGTCAAAGATGAAGGTGAAAGCGTCACCATGAAAGACGTCATTAAACAAACCGAAAAAGAAAATGCGGAGAAACTTGCCAAGATTAGAGCGGACCGTAAAGCTCGTCAAGAAGAGTATGAAAAACTTCAAGCGAGACGTATCGCTCATGAAAAAGAAGCCGCTATTGAGGGAGAAGGCGAAAGAAAGCCTCAATCTCATAAGCCAAAAGCCCCCGTAAAACCAAAAGAAGAAAGCCCTGTAAGTGAGCCTCTAGCTGCTGAGGAGACTGTCGCGGAAGAAAAACCCGCTCCAAAACCAAAAGCTCCTAAAGCGCCTAAGGCCCCTAAAGAAGAAAAAGTGAGCGAAGAAGTCGCCCCTGAAACAAGCGAAACTAAAACCGAGGAGTAATTATGGCAGAAGGTAATTTAATTGAACTTATCAAACTACTTCGTGAGAGAACAGGCGCCGGTCTTATGGACTGCAAAGGCGCTCTTGAAGCGAATGATTTAGATCTTGATAAAGCCTGTGATTGGCTCCGTGAAAAAGGCCTTGCAAAGGCCGCTAAGAAAGCGGATAGAATTGCCGCTGAAGGCCTTGCTCTTACAAAAACATGCCCAAAATGCGGTAAAGTTGCGATTTACGAAGTAAACTGTGAAACTGATTTCGTTTCCTCTAGTGACGCTTTTAAATCCTTTGCAGATGACCTTGGGTCCTCCCTTTTATCCAATGAGCCCGCTGATGTAGAAAGCGCAAGTAAACAAGCGGAGAATCTATTTAGTGACGCCACTGTCAAAATGGGAGAGAAGATTTCCTTACGTCGATTTGAAATCATTCATCCTGAAGGTGAAAGTGCTATCTACACCTATATCCATATGGGCGGTAAGATTGCGGTGGCAGCGGTTCTTTCTAGTAAAGACGACGATCTTGGGAAGCAGATTGCGATGCATATCGCCGCTAACTCTCCAAAATATATAACTATGGACGCTATTCCAGAAGAAGTTATATCTCACGAAAGAGAGATACAGCTCGAAGCCGCGAAAAACGATCCTAAACTTAGCTCTCGTCCTGCCGAGATGCTTGGCAAAATTATTGATGGGAAGGTTTCTAAAATCTTCCAGGAAGTCACTCTCAGTGAGCAGCCATTCCTTATGGATGACACTAAGACAGTGGGTGAGGTTTTAAAAGAAAATAAGAATTCCGTTACTTACTTTGTCCGTTATGCCGTGGGTGAAGGAATTGAGAAAAAACAAGACAACTTCGCTGAAGAGGTTATGAGTCAAGTTAATAGTTAATACTATTAGAAAAGTAAGGAAAGACAAGTCTTTCCTTTTTTCTAGGAGGATACATGTATAAGCGTATTTTACTTAAGCTAAGTGGAGAATCTCTCCGTCAGGAAGAAGCATCTCAAATAATTGATGTTGATTATTTAAAATCGACTTGTAACATCATTAAGCTTTTATATGACCAGGGCCTTGAGATTGCTATCGTTATTGGCGCTGGAAATATTTGGCGCGGTAAACTCGCTGATGAAATCGGGATTGAAAGAGCTCCCGCTGACTACATGGGAATGCTTGGAACGGTGATCAATGCAGTAGCGATTAGTAGTGCTCTTAAAAACATTGATGTTCCAAGTGTGGTCTTCTCTTCGGTTCCCGCAATCGATGGAGTAACCCTTGCTTACGAAAAAGAAGCCGCTAAAAAGGCTATGAAAGAAGGAAATATTATCTTCCTTGCTGGTGGAACCGGTAAGCCATTCTTTACCACTGATACAGCGGCCACTGCTCTTGCTATTGATATTGATGCCGAAGCTATTCTTATGGGAAAGAATGGTGTAGACGGCGTTTATAGCGCTAATCCCCATGATGATCCTAGTGCTAAATTATATAAAACTATTACCTATGACGAGATGATTAAAAAGAATCTTGAGATTATGGATATAACCGCAGTTAAGATGCTTGTTGATAAAGATATTGAGGTTCGTATCTTCAACATGGCGGAACCAGAAAACTTTATCAAAGTAATAAGCGGTGAAGATGTGGGCACGACATGCCGAAAGGGGTAAATTATGGAAGAACTTGCTATTGAAGCCAAAAAGGATATGCAAAAGGCGATTGAGAATCTAGAGAGCGGTCTTGCCACTCTTAGAACTGGGAAAGCTTCCCCAGCGATGCTACAACATATTCAAGTGGACTACTATGGAACGATGACTCCAATCGTTCAAATTTCATCTATCACTTCTCCTGAGCCCCGTCAGCTTCTTATTAAGCCATACGATAAAAATGATATGAGAAGTATCATCTCCGCGATTGCTTCTAGTGACCTTGGACTTAACCCAGTCAGTGAGGGAGCCTTGATTCGTATTACCATTCCTCCTATTACTGAGGACCGAAGAAAAGAGATTGTTAAACAAGCAAGAAAGTACGGCGAAGAAGCAAAGGTCTATGTCCGTAATATAAGGAGAGACTATATGTCTCTTGCTAAAGAAGACAAAGAAATTAGCGAAGATTTGCAGAGAAATATCGAAGATGACATTCAAAAAGTGACTGATGAAGTCGTCTCTGAGATTGATAAAATAGTTGCCGATAAAGAAAAAGAAATCCTCACTGTATAATCTGACTTAGCTTTTAAATACTTAAGAAAATAGCGCCGAATTGCGGCGCTTTTTCTTTTACGTGCGCTCGCTTTTTTAGTCTTTATTAGGGTAGGTAAAAGATTTATTTAAATAAGTCTTTTAGAATGGTAAAATAAAAAAACATGGGAAATAGAAAACTCGTTGAAACAAATGAAATAAAGCCTGAGCAAAAACACTCGACCCTTGTCCGAGTTATTAGCGCGATTGTCATCATTGCGATTGCTCTTCCTTGCACCTTTTTAGGAGATTACTTTTTCTTTGCTTTCATTCTTATTGTCGGTTTTCTTGGCTGCTACGAAGTTTCTAAATGCGTCAGCGCTAAATATAAAATCCTTCTTACGGTCCTCTCAGTTTTAATTGTGGGGGCGATGGCGTGCTGGCCAATCTTTGGAAAGTTCTTCTCTTCTGATCCAATCTACGCCACAGATATCTACCGAATTTATATTAACTATGACTCCATCTATCTATCAGTTATTGGCGTCGCCCTTATCGGTCTAATCGCCATGTTTATTGTGATATGCGATACCGACTTCTCAGTCAAAGATGCCTGTGTTTATTTTTTGCTTCTCATCTTACTTGCGCTTGCCATGGAATCAATTCTCTATCTTAGGTATTTCCCCCAGTACGAGAAGTATATGATCTTTGGCGAGGCCTTTGAAAGCTCCTACTTTAATGTCTATGATTCTCTAGCAAGCTGCACCCTAGTGCTCTATGTATTCCTAGCGGATTATCTAACCGATGCAGGAGCCTATTTCTTTGGAATGCTATTTGGTAAAAACAAGCTTAATGAAAGGATTTCTCCTAAAAAAACCTGGGAAGGATTCATTGGAGGATATGCGACCTCCTTTATCATAAGCTTCCTTTTTGCTTTTATTCTCGCTATTTGTGACAATCCAATTTGCTCCGCTTTAGATAGCTCTCACTGGTATCTAATTCTCATCTTATCCCTTATCATTCCTCTCTTTGCGGTGCTTGGAGATTTTATCTTCTCCTCCATTAAGAGAGCCTATGAGATAAAAGACTTTTCAAATATTATCCCAGGACATGGAGGAGTCCTTGATAGAATCGATTCACTTGTTGTTTCGCTTATCGTTTCCGCTTTATTCATCTGTATTGCTAGCGGTATTATTAACGGCACTTTAGGAACTTTGTTTGTTTAATTATGGAAGAAATTTTACTTTTAGGAGCCTCTGGTAGTATTGGAAGTCAAACCCTAGAGGTCTTACTTAAGCACCCACTTGATTTTAAGCTTGTGGGTATTTCAGTGGGCCATCAAGTGGACGCTATTTCGCATATTATTAAGCGTTTCCCCTCTATTAAGTATGTCTACGCTATTGAGGAAGATAAAATTAAGCCTCTAGTTAGTCAGTATAAAAACATTCAGTTTTACTGCGGTGATAACGGCCTTGCTTTAATGTGCGATGAAGCTGAATACACTATGATGGTCAATGCCGTTAGTGGTTTTGCGGGTTTTGTCCCAACCTACACCGCCTTAAATAGAGGTAAGAAAGTCGCTCTCGCTAATAAAGAGTCCTTAGTCGTAGGAGGCGAGCTTATAAATAAGCTCATTAAAGAGAAAAAGGGAGCTATTTATCCAATTGATAGTGAACACTCCGCTCTCACAAGATGTCTCAAAGCGGAGCCAGATAATATTAAAAGTATCTATCTAACAACCTCAGGAGGATCTCTTCGTAACCTCACCCTTTCTCATCTTTCTACGGTGACACCCGCTCAAGCGCTTAAACATCCCACTTGGAATATGGGTAAACTTATTACGATTGAAAGCTCTCTTATGATCAATAAAGCCTATGAGCTCGTTGAGGCCCATTATCTTTATGATATGCCTCTCTCGGTCATGGAAGTAGTGATGGAGCCTAACTCTATGATTCACTGCTTTGTTAAATATAGCGACGGTCATATCCGACTTTATGAATCTAGGCCCGATATGAAAGAGCCGATTGAATTTGCCCTTTATGGATGTACCTCTACTGATAAGAACTATGGCACTAAAGTGATTAAAAAAACCGGCTATAAGTTCCCTCTTTTAGACTCAAAAAGATACCCCGCTATAATGTATGCCCCAACGATTATGAGTAAAAAGCTTTATGGAGTGATTATTAATGCCGCGGTTGAATACGGAATTAATGAGTTTCTAAAGGGAGAAATCAAATATACAGATATTGAGCGCCTTATTAGCGTCATTATCAAAGAATTTGAAGACTATGATGCCGGAGATATTAGCCTCGAAGATATCGTCATGACCGACTTTATTGTAAGGGAAAGATGCCGCGGCATCCTTAAGGAGAACCAGGTTTCATGATAGTGGTTTATATCATCATCTTTATTATTCTCCTCTCCCTACTTATCGTAATCCATGAGCTTGGTCATTTTGCGATGGCTAAAGCTTTTAATGTCTACTGCTTTGATTTCTCGATTGGCTTTGGGCCCGCTATCTTACACCGAAAGAGAACAAACGGAGAAACCTATTTCTCAGTTAGAATCATCCCCCTTGGCGGATTTGTGAGCATGTATAACGGCGGCGATGATGACGATGAAGAGGACGAGCAAACAGTTGAAGATCTTCAAATTGACGCTAGTAGATCAGTGGATTCGTTAAAGAAAGGGAAGCAGGCTATCATTTATGTCGCCGGCATTGTAATGAACCTTCTTCTCGCTCTTGTTATTTTCTTTATTTATGAAGTCTTTTTCCCTCAAATGGCTCTTTACACTAATTTAGTTAGCGGCGTGGAAGAAGGCTCAATCGCAGAAACCGCGGGCATTAAAGACGATGACACCATCCTTCTTCTCGGCCCAGTTGAAAATAGCACTTATTCATTCTATGTGATTGATGGAAACGCTATCTTAACCTATGAAGACGGCTCCACTAAAGAAGGTCTTTCAGTGGGCCTTAATCTCTCTAATGAAGGCATCCAAATCGATCAAATTGGTTTTGATAGCTATTTAACTGTTTTCCAAATTTATGAAATATATGACTCAGAGGGAGAGCTTGTGGATTATACCTGCGTCGATATGCTTGAGGGCGAAGGCCTCTCCTCTATTTCTTTTTACATGTATGTCTTAAATCCAGATAGAGTGATTTATGAAGAGGGAGAATATCCTGATGATTATTCTCTTCTTGATGATTATATTCCTCATGAAATAGTGCTCGGCTTTGAATATGACGAAGAAAATGATATCTATGTCTTTGGAGATAGGCTGGGGATGTCTATGACAATCCTTGATTATAAGCAGTCCTTTGGCACCGCTGTTAAGGAGACTTTTATTGATTTTGGAGAGTCTAGCACCGCTGTGGTAAAAGCGATTGGTAATCTCTTCAGAGGAAGAGGATGGAGCTCTCTTGGGGGCATCATTTCTATCTATAACACCACAACGACCTATCTAGTTAACTACGGAGTGGGTTTCTTCCTTTATACCTGGGGACTAATTAGTGTTAACCTCGCTCTTCTTAATATAATTCCTATTCCAGGGCTAGATGGGTGGCAGCTTCTTGTCTGTGCTATTGAAGCTATTTCAAGAAGAAAAGTTCCTAAGAAATTTAAGACAGTTATGTCAATTATTGGTTATGTTATCATTGGAGGACTATTTGTTGCTATATTAGTAATGGATATCCTGAGGCTGGTGTAGTGTATGCTAAGCGATAAAATGGAAAGATTTTTAAAAAGCATAGGGATTAGTGACCTTGAGAGTTATGATCTCGATTTTGAGATGCTTGGAAAGAATAGATTTGACCCCTCTCAGTATGACATGGTCATCTTAAAAGACACGCCTTGGAGCTATGAGCTCCTCTCTGATTTTATGAATCATCTTCCTAATATCTCTTATAAATACACTCTTAGATTCTCCTATCAGATAAGAGCAAACGCTGATGATATCCTAAAGCTCTTTAATGAGTGGTATATCGGAACCTATAAATTTATCTCTCCGATTAATATCGCGGTTAGTGAATCAGGTGATTCACTTGAAGTGACTTATCTAGGGGATAAGGAGGAAGAGGACTACGGTCCCGTTATTAAAGATTTTAAAAAGCTTCTTGAATTTATTTCTTATGATATTGAGATAAATGAGACCCTCGTCGAGGTAGAGGAGAATAACTACACAGAAGAGGAAAAAGAAGAAGCGAGAGAAAACGCGGAGCAAGTCGCCAGTGAAAATATCTCTAAAAATGTAGAAAGTGTGAGCTTTGAAGGCGCGCTTGATAGTGAAGAGAGTAAATCTGACGATGATAGTGAAGGCCTCACTGATTATGAAGCTTCGTTCCTTAAGGAATGGAAGAATAACTATAAGGAAATGATGAGGGAGAGAGAAAGAGCTAGGCTTAATAGAAAAGGCCACTATATACCCTTCGACTTTATTGATGAACTTGATACTAATTCAGAAAACGTTGATATAAACGGAAAAGTCTATTCCACTCTCATAAAAGAAAACCCAAGCGGTAATGATTCTCTTACCGTTGGTATTTATGATCCGCATGGGGGAGCGATAAGCGCTCGCTTTACAGTAAATGACACCACATTAACAAATGAAAAAGCTAAACAAATAAAAAACGGCACTAATGTAAGGATTAGAGGCGCGGTTTATTATAACTCCTACTCAAAAGACCTCACCATTAGAGGCCATTATATAGATATTCTTCCTCCCGATATCATTAAGCATGAAAAAGCAGAGACACCAAGAGTGGAGCTTCATCTCCACACCAAGATGTCGGCGATGGACGGAGTGACGAGTATTGATGATTACTGCGCCTATGCAAAAGCATTAGGCCATAAAGCCATAGCGGTTACTGATCACGGAGTGGTTCAGTCTTTCCCAGCGGCTTATAAAGCCGCTAAAGACTATAACATGAAAATGATTTATGGCTGCGAGTTTTACATGATGGATGAAAGACAGGTCTATGTTTATAATCCAAGGGAAGCTCAGCTTCGAGATGCGACTTATGTTGTCTTAGACTTAGAGACATCTGGCCTCTCTATTACGAGAAATAACATTATCGAGTTTGGCGCGGTTCGCGTTGAACACGGAACCGTAGTGGCTCATAAAGATATTCTCATTAACCCCGGCTATCAAATCGATGATAAGATTGTTAATCTCACTCATATTACTAATGCCATGCTCATGGGTAAACCAAAGCTCAAAGAAGTGATTCCTGAAATTCTTGATTTCATGAAGGACGCGATTCTAGTCACTCATAACGCCTCTTTTGATTTAGACTTTTTAAACGCCGAATTGCAAAGAAATGACTATCCAAAACTTAATAATATCGTTATTGATACCCTTACTTTAGCGAGATATTTCTTTCCTCAAAATAGATCTCATAGACTTACAGATGTCTGTAAGAGAATGGATATTTATTTTGATAATAGCAGCGCTCATAGAGCGGACTACGATGCCGAAAGACTTAATGAAGTTTGGCAAAATATGCTCGCAATGTTTACTAAGGGGAATAAAGATTTCTCAGTTTCAGATTTAGAGAAACTTGAGACCCCAGAAGAAGCTTTTAAGCATATAAGACCAAGAGATATTTGTGTCCTTGCTAAGAATAAAGCGGGGCTTAAGGATCTATATTCTTTAGTGAGCGACGCTCACATAAAGTATTTCTCTGAGTATCCAAGAATTCCCCGCCATGAGCTCGAGGCTCATAGAGAGAATCTCTTATTTGGAAGTGCCTGCTGTAACGGAGAAGTTTTTGAGACCGCTCGAAATAAAGGAGCGGAAGATCTTAAAAAAGTCATGAAATTTTATGACTATATTGAGATCCAGCCTAAAGACTGCTATTCCCATCTAATTAATCTTCATGAACTAAAGCAAAGCGAACTTGACTCTATTCTCCAGCTCATCGTGGATACCGCAAGCGAGCTTCATATTCCCGTCGTAGCGACCGGAGATGTGCACTACGATATTCCCGAGCATAAAGTTTTCCGTGATATTTATATCTCAGGGGAGCCAAACGAGAAAAGTCACACTAAGACAAAAAGACATCCACTTAATCCATTTGATAGAAAGCTCTATCCATACTATGAAAATCCTAATCAAGGATATCTATCCACTGATGAAATGCTAAATGAATTTAGCTGGCTAGGAGAGGAAAAAGCCTATGAAGTAGTGGTGACTAACTCTAATCTCATCGCCGATCAAATTGATGATGCGATGGTGCCTGTGCCTAATGATAAACTTTATACTCCTAAGATTGAGGATATATCCTCTCTTATGGACGCGGAGCCTGAATATACCTCCAAAGATGACAATATTATTAGAGAAATCTGCTACAAAAAAGCCTATGAAATATACGGCAATCCCTTGCCTCAAGTTATAGAGACTAGGCTATCTAAAGAGCTAAACGGTATCATTTCCCACGGATACTCTGTTATTTACTATATTGCTCACCGCATTGTTAAAAAGAGTAATGAAGACGGATATGTGATTGGATCTAGAGGATCCGTAGGATCCTCAGTGGCCGCTTACTTTGCGGGTATAACTGAGGTTAATCCGCTTGAGCCGCACTACGTCTGTCCTAAATGTCACCATCTTGAGTGGACTCTTGCTCAGTTCCCTGACTGCCGAAGTGGGTATGATCTTCCCGATAAGAAGTGTCCTGAATGTGGATGCGAGATGATTCATGATGGTCAAAATATTCCTTTTGAAACATTCCTAGGTTTTGAAGCGGAAAAAATTCCCGATATCGATTTAAACTGCGCTAGTGAATATCAAAAGACTGCTCATGAATATGTGAGACAGCTCCTCGGCGAGCAAAACGTCTTTAGAGCGGGAACTATTGCAACAGTTGCAGATAAGACGGCCTACGCTAAAGCAAGAGATTATATTACCTGGCTTGGTCAAGACCCCGATACCTACTCACGTAATAAACTTAACTATTTAGCAAGCGGCTGTGTTGATGTTAAGAGAACTACCGGTCAGCACCCCGCCGGACTAATTGTTATTCCTAAGGAATATAGCGTTTATGACTTTACCCCAATTCAGTATCCAGCGGATGAAAAAGACTCTGATCTTATGACCACTCATTTTGATTACCACTCCATCCACGATACTGTTTTAAAGATTGATCTCCTTGGTCATGATGATCCAACCGCTCTTAAAATGATGTGCGATTCCACGGGTGTGGATATTAATTCGATTCCCTTTAATGACCCGAAAGTCTTGTCGTTATTTTCCTCTTATAATGAGCTAAATCTCTCTCATAATTTCTTAAATCAGACTAACGGGGCCCTCGGTCTTCCTGAATTTGGAACGCCTTTTGTTAGGGGAATACTGGATGCTACTAAGCCTAAATCATTCTCTGATTTAGTAATTATATCTGGTATATCACACGGAACTGGAGTGTGGAACGGTAACGCTGATGAACTCATCGCGGAAGGCACTGCTAGTCTTAGAGAGGTCATTGGATGCCGTGATGATATTATGTCCTATCTCATTAGTAAAGGTCTCTCCTCATCTGTGGCTTTCTCTATTATGGAGGATGTTAGAAGAGGTAAGGGCATTAAGGATGAGTATAGAAAAGCCATGGAAGCTAATAATATTCCGGAATACTATATTAATTCCTGTAATAAGATTAAATATCTCTTCCCTAAGGGACACGCAACCGCTTATGTCATGATGGCGGTAAGAGTGGCCTACTTTAAGGTATATTATCCTCTTCACTATTATGCGACATTCTTCTCAGTGAGGTCTAAGGAGTGGGATATAGAGACCATGGTTGAGGGAGAAGAAGCTACAATGAGAAGAATAAGAGAACTTCAAGATAAGAGTAAATCCTCTAATGAGGATGTCACTAAAAAAGAGGGAGATATCTTAATAACCCTTCAGCTCGCCATGGAAATGTTTGAAAGAGGATACTCTTTTAGTAACATTGACCTCTATAAGAGTGATGCCTCTAATTTCGTGATTGATGAAGAAAATAATAAACTTATTCCCCCATTTATCTGCCTAGAAGGTGTCGGCTTAAACGTGGCCCAGTCTGTCGTTGAATCTCGAAAAGATGGAGAGTTTAAATCTAAAGAAGATTTAGCAGAGAGAACCTCTCTTTCTTCCACTAATATTAAGAAACTTGATGAACTTGGAGTTATCTCCTTCCTTCCTGACTCTAATAAATCGCAGCAGCTCTCTTTATTTGGAGATGACGATTTCTTTTAATTAACTATTTATTCGGGACGTAGCACAGCTTGGTAGTGCGCTTGATTCGGGTTCAAGAGGTCATGAG
>JAJQAM010000031.1 GCA_021203805.1 Coprobacillus sp. | reverse complement strand
ATGTCAAGCCTGCGGTGAAGCGTAAACTTAAGAGTGATGCTGCCCGTAAGAAAAACAGAAAGTAGTGATTCACCTTCTATAGACCGATGAGGTCTTTTTTTCTTCAATGCCATGTTGACAAATAAACTTTTTTAAGTTTATACTGATATGCACATCGCGGGGTAGAGCAGTCGGTAGCTCGTCGGGCCCATAACCCGGAGGTCGGAGGTTCAAGTCCTTCCCCCGCAACCAAATAAAATAAAATAATAGTCCGCTATGTGGACTATTTTTTTATTCTCTATAATCTATGATTATAAAAGTTTGGGGTTATTTTTTTTACTTGTAAGTCTAAATAAAATATAACTACAATTCATTGTTGAATTGTTAGGGGATGCGATGTCTTATTTAGCGCTTATAGCAACGTTACTACTCGTCTTAATCATCTTTGGGATTGATTTAGTTTTCGCTAAACAGGGTAAGCTCCATACTGACTCCACATTAGGAATTAGAATAATGGCGATTTGTCTCGCCGTTATTTTTGTATGTCGAATTCTTTCAAGCGGTGCTCCTATCTATACCGATATCTTTAAGCTTAATCTTAGTGAGACTAATCCCGAGTTTAATTCTTCCTTCATGTGCGGCCTATCCGTTATCGCGGTGTGGCTTGAGTTCATGACGGTTCTATTCGCTATTCTCTATCCCTTCTTTACTCATCAAACACTCTTTAGAAACTACGCAAAAACGCTTGGCCTTGTCTCGGTTATTTTAAATATTGCGATTATGCCCACAGTAATCTATGCCTTTACTGGGACATATGATTATACTTTCACTTCTTTCTTTATGAGCTTAGAGATTGCTCTTACGCTCTGTCTCTGTCTTGCCCCTTATCTTAGAAAAGATGGCTATAAGATTAGAAAGAGGGAGTGGCTTGATATGCTTGAAGTTCTCCTTCTCGTCTTAGTGTGCACCATGCCTCCATATCTACTTGGCACTCTCTTTGGTAACTGCTATATCGGTAAGGTAACCTCCTTTGGAACGGCTCATATCATCTATCTCTTTATCATGTTTGTGATTTTTGTAGTGTTCTTCTTACTTCTTAGACCGAGGACTAAAGAGTTTTGCCGGATGGTTCTTCTTTATATGTCGCTTGGTCTAGTGGTGTCCTTTTTCTATGACTACGATATCACTATGTTTGCCCAGCTTTCTAACTGGCCGCTTCACCTTTGTAATCTTCTTCTCATTCTTATTCCCATCTGTCTTATTATTAGATGTAACTGGCTCTACTACTTCACCCTTCTTATTGGAGTAGTGGGCGCTTTTATCGCGATGCTTATGCCGAGCTACTCCTCTTCACTTGGGATGCTATCTAGTGAAGTTGTGATGTACTGGCTCAATCATATATTTGCCTTTCTTATGCCAATCTTTATTGGTCTATTTGGGGTTTACTCCCGTCCTAAAATTAAAAACTATCTCATCTCTATCGGAGTGTTTTTTATCTATTTCCTTCTCGTAGTTATCTTAGACGCTGCGCTCTCTACAAAAACTAATCTAGTAGATTGGTTCTACGTTAACTCTGACTACGTCTCAGGATTACTTGGAGAAAGTATATCTAACTTCCGTAAGCAGTACGTTTGGACAATAACGACAAGAAATAAGACCCTTACTTATTATCCTGTCTATCAAATCCTATATTACCTCGTCTATGACGCGGCTAGTCTTGTTATGTATTTCATCTTTATTTGGCTCTTCAATGTTAAAGATACCTTTAGAGGAATTGAAGAGAGAAATAAAAGTATAACAGTTGAGCAGTACGCTTTAAGAAAAGAATATGGAACTAGGAGGCTTAGTGAAATTATGAGTGAAGAAAGTAAAGATAAGCTGGTGGTAAATCACCTCTATAAACGCTACGGCAGGTCCTCGACGTATGCTGTGGAAGACGCTTCTTTTACCGCTGAGGCCGGTCAGATTATAGGATTCCTCGGTCATAACGGCGCGGGTAAATCCACAATTATTAAATGCATTGTTGGGATGCAGCCCGCAACCAGCGGCACAATCGAGGTAAACGGCTATGACGTGAGTAAGCAGTCCACCCTCTCTAAAACCCAGATCGGCTTTGTCCCAGATCATTACGCATTATATGAAAACCTATCAGGCAGAGAGTATATAAACTATGTCGCTGACCTTTATAAAGTCCCTAAGGATGAAAGAGACGCGACATTAAGCGATCTTCTTAAGTCTTTATCAATGGAAGACGCGATTGATAGTAAGATTAATACCTACTCTCACGGCATGAAGCAGAAAACCGCTATTATGGCGGCCCTTATCCATAATCCTAAATTATGGATACTAGATGAACCCCTTACCGGACTTGACCCAGTATCGGTCTATGAAGTGAAGGAGTGTATGAGAAAGCACGCCGCTAAAGGTAATATCGTCTTCTTCTCCTCTCACCTCATTGATGTCGCGGAGAAACTTTGCGATCAGATCATTATCATAAAAGAGGGAAAAATCCTCATTAAATCTCCGATGGAGGACATTGAAAGAGAGCACGCTGATCTCGAGAAATTCTATCTTGATATGATGAGTGTCCCCGTGGAGAAAAAATCAGTTAAAGACACCATTATTAACACCGAAGAAGGCTCCTATTTCTTCGGTGAAAGAAAACATAAAAGAAATAAAGAGGCACGGGAAAGTAGTTAGCGTCCTATGGAAGAAGTAACCACTAAGGAAGAAACATGGCTTAAAAAATTCCTCTCGTCTTTAAAAAGCGGCTTTAAAGATATAAGGACTCTTTTTGCGATGCAGATTAGAGAAAAGATGGAGTTTTCTCTCAGGAGAAACACCCGTCAGTCAATCGTCAAGATTGTTCTCTTTGTCGTGGAATTTATCTTAGTGCTTCTTCTCGCTTACGGTATTTTATGGCTCTGCCGCTACCTCAATCTATTTAGCCCGCTAAATATCGTCCCGATTTCAGTGATGAGTGTCGTGGTCTTTGTCTTATTCCTCTTCTCTATTATTACATGCACAGTTACTTTATCTAGAAGCCTCTTCTCCGCAGATGATAATAAGATTCTCGCGACCTATCCAACGAGTCCTAACTCAATCTATATATCTAAAATCTGTGTCTCCTTTATGTATGAGATAAGAAAGACCATGCTCTTTTATTATCCAGTCTTATGCGCTTATGTGTGGCTTTGTAAGCTTCACTTCTACGCTTATATCTGGATCTTCTTTATGCTTATTATCTTTACAGTATTTGAAGTCTTACTCGCGGGTATCTTTGCCCTACCAGTTCACTATTTAATTGTTTTATTTACAAAAGTTCCCGCGGTTAAGATTGCCCTTGCGGTTATTTTATCCGTTATTCTAATCGCGATTGTTATCTATATTATTACCCTGATACCAGAGAATATTAACCTGATTAACGGCTGGACAAGAGTGTCCTCTGTGATGAGAAACTTTCTGCAGTGGTTTGCTAAGTACTTCTATATCTTCTACGCTTTTACGCAGTTTCTATGTGGAACCTTCTCCGGTCTTACTAATACCTTCTTTACTAATCTTAGCTGGGAAGTCCTCCTTGTTCTTCTTGCCTGTATAGTAGTGTTCTTTATTATTAATATTCTTATCTCTAGATATCTCTATCTCAGAGTGGCCATTAGAGGAAGAGAAGGGTCCACCTCTGAGAGTAAGAAAGAAAAGAAAAATAGAGTGAGAAAAGGCTTTTGGAGCAGCGTCTACTACGAGAGTAAGAGAATGATTAGTAGCGCGGGTAATCTCGCCTCTCTTATTGCTGTGGTCATTGCAATGCCGCTTATGATCTGGCTTCTTAACGCCATCTACGCGGCGATTGCCACTAGGCTTCTTGGAGACTATCTGACTATCTGCTTTAATATCCTGATAGTGACGGTCTTTACGACCTCCTCTAACGTCTGGATAGCCTCGATTTATTCAAGGGACGGGGACGCACTAAGTCTATCTAGGTCCTTTCCTACAACCTATACAAGGTCTCTTCTTCCTAGACTCATGCTTCCTATCTTTACCACCTTATTAACCTGTATTCCCGCTTCTATTATTTTCCTTATCCAAATCAATACAATGACGACAAGGAATATGATTCTAATCATATTCACTATCGCTATGATCTGTATTGGTCATCTCCTTTGGAGTGCGGAGATGGACTTTACTAATCCAAGGCCGGATCTATTTAGGACAAGCGGGAACGCCGCCATTAATCCTAATGAAGCCAAGTCTATTGGTCTCTCCTTTGGACTATCCCTCCTTCTTATGGGGCTAGCCTTCTTCTTCCTTATGTTTACTAATTCTAATACCGCTTACCTAATATGCTTTATCTTAGCATTAGTCTTCTTTATATATCGAATCTTTGTCTTCTTCTATAAAGGAAGAGGACTCTTTAGGGAGGTATAAATAAAAAGCATGAAAAAGTCCTCCCTCTTTCTAATTATTGTCTTATATCTCGTCTCTAT
This sequence comes from Coprobacillus sp., assembly GCA_021203805.1. Classification (GTDB taxonomy): domain Bacteria; phylum Bacillota_I; class Bacilli_A; order RFN20; family CAG-826; genus JAJQAP01. Next base: position 2,890 of record JAJQAM010000031.1, on the reverse strand, counting down.
CGTCGCTATTACCTTCTTCGGCCAAGCTATTACTATGGACCAGTTTAAAGTGTATATGGACGCAATCTGGATTACTAATGATTATGAAACAGTCGTGTTCCCTAACGGCGAGGAGCTCCGCTACATCTGGATTCCCTTTAATGAAACCGGAGAGGGATATACCACTTATCAGATATATTATAAATACTCTCCTGAAGATGCCTCTGAACCAGGTTCAGTTAAATTTTATTTAACGGGAGATACCTATACCGATCCAGAAACGGAAGAAGTTACAGTGTACGCGCAGATTAACGCTTATGGAGAGATACTCTTCTGGAGACCCGCGACTATCACCGTCTATGTCACCACCGCAGATGGCTCTCAGCTTTCTGACTGGGTCTCTATTACCTGCTACGACCCAGAGACTTGGGACTACTAAAATAAATATATAATAGACTTTGTCTATTATTACAATATGAGTACTTGCAATTATATTGAAACTATGTTTAAAGTCGTATTATATATAGAGTAATAACGCGTAGAAATATAATAAAAAAATAATGAGTCTATAAACGGGGGAATAGTTTATGGAAAAAAAGAGAAAATCTTTACTTGCAGTTTGCATTTGCGGACTTCTTGTCCTTACTTTAGGTGCGTGCGACGGTCTTGAATTCGGCTCATACGGAAGAGGGAACGCCGTTCCATTATATGATCTTCCCGAAGAGGAAGACGATAGTGAGGACGAAGAAGAGGGAGAGCATGTCACTCACGTAGAGGGTATTACCCTTGACGATGACAGCGCTCATCATTTATTAAATGTTGGAGACTCTCTTGTCTTAAACGCGACTGTTACTCCTAGTGACGCTGATAATCAAAATGTCATATGGAATATTACTCCCGCTCCTATAGAGAGTAGTGAAGAGCCTACTACTGATGATGAACCCGCAGAAACATCTGTTAAGTTTTATGACGGCACTGATGATGGCAACGATGGTGACCAAGATGGTGGTGATACTGGTGGCAATACTGGCGATACTGGCCAAGGTGGTGATGAAGGAGGCACTGGTGGAGATGGCGAAGGTGATGATACTGGCGAAGGTGGCGACACTGAAGACCCTGACGATGATAGCGAAGATAAAGAGTCCTTACCAGAAGGAGAGCCTGAATACACTATAAGTAATGAAAGAGTAGAGCTAGTCTCTTATGGAAATAGCGCACTTATAACCGCTCTTAGTAGCGGCTATTCTACTGTCACTGCTACTAGTGAAGATGGCGGCTACTCCGCTAGCACTGAAATAAATGTTGTATCAGAAGATGATATATATAACGACTATGTCGTAAACTTTGATCTAGCCGAGGGAGTGGAAGTTCCATCGTACGGGGAGCTATGGCTCGCCGTTGATGGAATCGATGGTTTCTTTACCCTCGTCTATGATGAAGAGAGTGGTCTTTATAGCGTGTCTATAGGCGCCCAGACTCAAAGAGAGACAATCTATTATCATATCTATCTCGTCTATGAGAGCCACTACTATGAACTAGAAAACTGTCCTCAATACACCACTGAGCTAGAAGTAGGACTTCTCTATGGTGGTCTTATTATTGATGAATCGTATACTGGAAATGAGGTCACTGATACAATTATAAGTATGCCTAATCTCCCCGCTCCGGAAGACACATATGATGAGATAAATATTGAGCTTACTATCTATAGTGATGATGGCTGTCACACTCCTACAGAGATACCAGAAGGTATTGATGTCTATCTAGAGTGGTCCTCTGATGAGTGGGAGACCACTCACGAGGCATATGTAGATGGTGATGGTCTTCTAACAAGAGTAGAAGGCACCACATCAACCTTTACCTTTACCTTCCTAGGAGAGGGCTTTGTCTCCTCTCAGGGTGAGATAGAATATGAAATCTTCTATGAAGTCGCGACTGAAAAGCCTGAAGAAGAAGAACAAGAAGAAAATGAGAATGATGAAGAAAATATTGATGAAACCCATCTCAAATATTTAGATGATGACGATCAAAGTGAATATCCATCTAGTGACGAGCAAGGTGATGAAGAAATCGAGAAGGTAGAAATCACTCATAGCTTCTCTGGAGGAAAGGGATTCTTTACTGTTCCATATTTCTATGATGGATATCTTACTGTTTCCTTCTGTGACTATAATAGAGCCACTAGAGCGGATGATTACTTCTTTGGCACTGACTTCTATGTCTTATTTGTAGATATAGGTGGTTATAGCTTAGAGTCCCTAGTCACTAAAAACGAAACCTCTTCTACTTATGAACCAAATATGTATGTTGTTATGAGCAGTAATGAGAGCTTCATTAATCAGGATATCACCTACGGTGATACCTGCATTGCTTACTCTGCGGCTTTTGTCCCTGCGGGTGTTTGTGAAGAATGTACTTACTATGACGGATATGGCTGTATCTACTGCGACGGAAGCGCGAGACATATAATTGGAGAAACTGATACCTTCACTGTAGCGTTTAGTAATGGCACTTCCGTTGTTACCTTATCAACGGGATCAATAGAAATTCCTGAGAGAACTGATGCAGACAAAGACCTCGTCTATATCTGCTTTGTTGATTTCACTGGTAGCGATACACCAACTACTGGCACAGGCGTTTGGGTGGAGGTAGATGACTATACCGGTCTATTTACCGCTATCGAAATCGAAGAAGATGATCCCTATATGGATGGTAACCAAGGCAGTGATAATGATGGTAATTAATGTCCCTAAAATGGTACATTAAATATTTCTAAGATAATTAAAAGAAAGGCCTTTTCTTGAAAAGGTCTTTTTTTTTTTTTTTTTTTTGGGTTTAATTAATTTATATTATAAAAATATCCGAGCCCACGAGACGTAGAGGAAAAGCGTATGCCGTGTTGGTGTTTAAA
>JAJQAM010000068.1:3151-7855 GCA_021203805.1 Coprobacillus sp. | reverse complement strand
TCAAACTCTCTCAGGCCCTGCACGTCAGCGCCGACTGGCTTCTGGGACTGAGCAACAATCCAAACAGGAGGTAACAAAATGAAACTTTATGAAATCAACCAATCTATTGCAGAACTCATCGATAGTTCTGTCGATCCGGAGACCGGCGAGGTTCTCATTGACTCGGAGGAACTGGCAGACCGTCTGGAATCTCTTGAGATGGAACGACAGGAAGTCATGGAGTATTTGGCAAAAACGGTGCTCAACACCCGCTCCGACATTGCAGCGCTCAAGGATGAAGAAATCCGGTTGAAAAGCCGCCGGGAGAGACTGGCAAACAAAGAGAGCCGTCTCATGGCCATCATCGACCGCGAGTGCGCTGGGCAGAAGAGCGACCTCGGTGTTGCGACAGTGAGTTACCGTAAAGTCACACGCCTGAACGTCTCGAATCCGTCAGACGCTGCAAGCTGGCTGATGGATCATGATTACGGCGACTGTGTCCGTATTCCGGAGCCTGAGGTATCCAAAGTTGAGACGAAAAAACTCATTGCCAAAGGCGTTGAGGTACCCGGCTGCGAACTGATTGAAGATCGCTCATGCAGCTTGAAGTAACAAAAGGGACCCCAAAAGGGGTCCCGGCGGTGTGAGTGAAGTTACTCACGCAATATTAAATTAATATTATTATAGCAAAAGCAATTTTGTGTGTCAAGATTAGAGGTGATTTTATGGCAAATGTGTTATGCATCATGGGCGAATCCGGGAGCGGGAAAACAAGTTCAATGCGGAATCTGAATCCTGCAACGACCTATTACATCGACTGTGATAAAAAGGGCCTCTCATGGCAAGGCTGGAAAAAGCAATATCCTCTAGGAGATCATTACGACAAAACAGATAACCCTGAACGTGTATTCGGACTTCTACAAGCCATTAACGAACGTAAACCTGAATATAAAACAGTTGTTATTGACACGCTGAACGGCATCATGATTGGCGATGAGATGCGGAGGATTAAGGAGAAGGGATATGACAAATGGGTTGATTTGGCCTCAAGCGTTTATGATATCGTCGATTATTCTCTGACAATGCGTGATGATCTGACAGTCATATTCCTGGCGCATGTTCAAATTGACCGTGATGATACCGGATATCAATTTGCCCGCATTAAAACAAATGGGCGAAAATTGGAAAAAATTCAGCTGGAAACAAAATTTCCAATGGTTCTCTATGCCAAATGTGTCAACGGCGAGTACATCTTTGAAACTCAGGCAAATAACAGCACGGCGAAGTCGCCGATGGGTCTGCTTCCAGAAAAGCAGATGCCAAACGACATCAAACCGATTCTCGATATGTGGGAATCTTATAATTTAGGAGGTTAAAATTTTTATGAAAGCAATTAGTGGATTTAAGGACGTTCAATCGTTTGGAAGCAAACAGCTTCCTGCAGGCGGTTATATCTGCCGCATCGTCCATGTAGAAGATGTCCCGGGAAAAGAGTATCTCAAAATTGATTACGACATTCTTGAAGGTGAATACGCCAAGTATTTTGAGGAATGGTTTAACAGAATCGCAAGGCAATGGTGGCCTGGCTCTTTTGTTAAATCCTATAGAGAGAAAGCACTTAGCTTTTTTAAGCAATTCTTTGAAGCAATTGACGAAAGCAACAATACGCATTTTGCTGATCAAATAGACAATGGTTTCGATGAGAAGAAACTGCTGAATTGCAAGATTGGTCTGATTCTTGGGTATGAAGAATATTCTTCAAAAAAGGACGGCAGCACTAAGCAGCGCCTTTATGTGAAGGATACCAGGCCGGTTGAGGACATCTCTCTTGGCGCATTTAATGTACCGGAGCTTAAAACTCTTTCAAACCCTGGGAAGGCTTTTGAAAAGTTGACCTACAATGATCTGGATCTCCCATTCTGACACGGCATCAGCCATTCGAGATGCATTGCCGATGAAGGACGTGGCCCGGTTCTATGGTTACGAACCGAACCGGGCCGGGTTCCTGATATGTCCATTCCATTCTGAGGATACGGCATCGCTGAAGCTGTACGAAAACAGTTTCTATTGCTTCGGATGCCACGCATCTGGCAGCATAATTGATTTCGTGATGCAGCTGTATGGGCTCTCATTTCGAGATGCACTCGTGAAATTGGACAATGATTTCTGCTTGGGAATTGTCGGACAGCCAATTAGTGAAGAAGCACAGCATCGTTATGAGAAACAGCGCCGAGCCAAAATTCACAAAGAAGCTGATCTGGAACACAGCCAAAAATTATGGCGCAGAAATGTCGAACGATATCATGAATTGGAAGAACAGATGCAGCATGGCGTTCCTGACAAAAATGGATGCATCAGCGATGAACTGGCTGAAGCAATCAAAAAATGGTCTCAATTAGATATATGGCTTGATGAACACGAATATCCAGGGAGGTGATAAACTTGGATATTTATAAAGGAATGGACGAGCTGGATCAGTTAGATGAAAGCGACGAAGAAGAGTCGCAGTACAAATATACAAAAGATGATTTTCTCAATTCAAGTAAACCGTATGATGAACTTGCATGTTATCATAATCCATTTGAGCAAGCCCAGGCTACTTCTAAAATGGCGATATATGCAAAATCTATTGGAGTGCCTAACTTCAAGCAGTTGCTTGGCTCTTATTACAAAGCAAATAAAGTTCCGACGTCTGAAATCATTGATGTTCCTTCTACTATTAAGACCCCAGATAAATATGGCGGCAAAACATTTACTTGCGGAGAATGGACAGTAGATGATTCTGGCATTAGACGATCATCTTTTTTAGGAGAAGAAGTTGCCTGCTTACATCAAATTTTTCCAGTGGAAAGGCTTGTAGATATTGATACTGGTGAAGAAAAGCTGAAGTTGGCATATAAGCCAGGGGATATTTGGAGAGATATTACAGTCAGCAAAGCAGTTTTAGCATCTACACAAAAAATTACGGCTATTGCTGGATCAGGCATCGCCGTGACATCTAATAATGCAAAAGCACTAATGCAGTATATCTTTGATTTTGAGCATCTGAATTATAAAGAAATTCCAGAGCATAAGTGCGTATCGCGCCTCGGTTATATTCCGGGAGAAGGATTCAGCCCTTATGTGGACGGCGTTGAGTTTGCTGGAGATGTGGGTTACGAATCAGCTTATAAGGCAATCCACAGTTTCGGCGATTGTGAAGAATCAATCAAAATTTTAGATGGCTGCCGTAAGATGTCTTTGACAGCAAGACTTGTTATTGATGCTGCATTTGCTTCAACTTTAGTCGCTCCCCTTGGCGCTCTCCCGTTTTTCGTCCATCTTTGGGGCACGGATTCTGGAACAGGCAAAACAGTAGCATTAATGGCGGCTGCGTCCGTTTGGGGTGATCCTACAATGGGCAACTACATTAAGACATTCAATTCCACAACCGTCGGTTATGAAAAAATGGCAGCATTCCTGAATCATCTGCCAATGCTGTTAGACGAGCTGCAGCTGACAAAGTCCAGCAAGAGCAGGCAGCCGTTTGACGTCTATCAGCTAGCACAGGGCGTTGGACGAACCAGAGGCAATGCAGCTGGCGGCGTTGATCGAACATCTACCTGGGCAAACTGTATTATTACTACAGGAGAATCGCCGATCACGGATATGGCTTCAGGTGCCGGTGCAATTAACCGTGTGCTGGATATCGAGTGTAAAGCCGACGAAATGGTAATCACGAACGGTGCCGAAACATCCTCGGCAATCAAAAATAATTATGGATTTCTCGGACGTAAATTTGTGGACTGGCTATATAGCGATAAAGAAAACCTCCACTTTGTGGAACTCAATTATCAGGAATTCTTTCGGCAGCTGACAGAATACGATACGACGGAAAAACAGGCCATGGCTGCGGCAATAATCATGGCAGCGGACAATGTTGTAAACGGATTGTTTTTTAAAGAATCAGAAATATTGACAGCCAATACTATGGCCAGCTTTCTGGCGACGAAATCAGACGTTTCTGCCGGGGAGCGCGGGTATCAATTTATGTGTGATTGGGTAGCAATGAACACAAATAAGTTTGATCCTGAAGCTGCAGAGGTTTACGGTGTGATTGAAGGAGGCATTGCCTATATCAATGCAACGGTTTTTCGAAATGCACTGACAGATGCCGGGTTCTCGGCGCAGAGCGTGTTGAGTTATTTGAAATCCAGAGAATTAATTCTTACAAGAGGTAACCGGTACGATCAGGCAAAACGTATTTGCGGTATGGTAACAAGATGCATCTGGATGCTATTGCCGCAAGAAAATGGAAATATTTCCGGTGATCCACCATTTTGAAGCGAAATGTAACCACTGCTGGCTAAAATGTAACCAGATGTAACCACAAAAGTGGTTACAGGAAAATCCAATATTATCAGTATATTTTCTAATGTTTAACCGCAAAAACACAGGAAAAATCGAATATTTTAAATGCGTTTTTTTGCCTGTAACCATGTAACCACGATTTTGCACCCACCCCCCTATCTATAACGCGCGTGTACGTAAGTTATAGAAAAGAGTACACACGCGCGTCCCTATAGAGCAAACATAAAAATGTGGTTACATGGTTACACTAAAAAACAGGCAATTATATTGATTCTTTTTTTAATAGTTATACTCAAAAATATGTGAAACTTTAAACTTTCAAGCGTTTTTTGGTGTAACCACACAAATGGTTACATCGTGGTTACAGTGGTTACA
>JAJQAM010000068.1:0-3051 GCA_021203805.1 Coprobacillus sp. | reverse complement strand
CCCTATCAGCAAGAATGCATTGATGAAATCGAATCTCACGCTTCCGGGAGCTATGTTGTCCAGATGGCTACCGGACTTGGAAAGACTGTTACGTTTGCCAATATTCCACGGCACGGTCGAGTTCTTATTCTAGCCCATCGCGAGGAGCTGGTCCATCAGCCGGTCAAATACTATGACTGTCCTGTCGGAATTGAAATGGCAAACGAAACAAGCAACGGTGAAGATGTCGTGATTGCATCGGTTCAGAGTCTTATTCATCGTTTGAATAAGTTCACTCCGACTGATTTTGACACTCTTATCACAGATGAATGTCAGCACGCAGCTGCAGCGTCATATCGAAAAATTTACGGCTATTTTAAACCGCGTCTGCATCTTGGTTTCTCTGCTACTCCTCAGCGAGGAGACAAAGTCAGATTGAACGATATTTATCAGGATATCATCTTTCAGCGTGATCTAAGATGGGGAATCACAAACGGGTATCTGTCGGATATATTCTGCAAACGAGTTCACATTGATTACGATCTACGGCGGGTCAAACTTCAACGAGGAGATTATGCGCCAGGAGAACTTGAAAAGGCCATGAAAGGAACCGGAGATGCAATAGCGCAAGCCTACAGAGAAGAAGCCAATGGCTCTACTTTGATCTTTGCGGCATCTGTTGATCACGCACATGAGATTGCATCTCGTATTCCAGGCGCAGCTGTCGTGACTGGCGATACGAAAAATCGTGCTGAGATTGTCCGAGATTTCACAGATGGCAAAATTCCGGTGATCGTCAATGTCATGGTATTCACTGAGGGTACGGACATTCCGAGAGTTGAAACCGTGATGATTGCCAGACCTACGCATTCAGAAACTTTGTATTGCCAGATGGTAGGACGTGGAACTCGACTATACGAAGGCAAAGATAAATTGACTTTGATTGATTGTGTCGGAATTACCGGAAAAGCAAGTTTATGTACAGCTCCGACACTGCTGGGCATTGACGCAGATGAAGTTCCCAATCATAAACGTGATTCGTTAGTCGGCAATTTGTTTGATCTGCCAGTAAGAGCAGCTGCTGCAGTTGATGAACCGGAAAGCTGGGTTAAGAACGTTGAAATAGTTAATCTTTGGGCAAAAGATCAGGATTATGATTTACACCATGTCAATTGGTTTAAGATGCCGGACGGTTCTATGAAATGCTGTTATCCAGATGGCCAAATTGTAATACCGTGCCCAGATACCTTGGGGCGTGTATGGTTTGAAGATCGTTTAATGCCAATGCAGGAAGCATTGGACAAAGCATATGTTGAGCTTTCAAAAGAGCATGATGACTGCAGGCCAATTTGGCACATGTCAGCTGCGCAGGCGACATGGGGAAATGATCTTGCTTCAGAAAAACAAATAGCTTTAATCAAGAAGAAGTGTAAAGGCTTCAACACTGATGGTTTGACGAAATTTCAAGCAAGCCAGATTTTGAATCGAGTGATTTAATGGCATTAGAATCCAAGCATCAGCAAGCTGTTTTCAAATGGACGCAATACGTTCGGCAGAAATATCCTGATCTAAAATTATTGTTCCACATCAAGAACGAGGATGCCATGGGCGCTAAACAAGTTGCTGTCGATAAGGCAATGGGCGTCAAGAAAGGCGTTCCTGATCTGTTCCTTCCAGTCCCGCGGGGTCAGTATCATGGATTGTTTATCGAGATGAAAAACGAGACCGGACGGCCTTCAGATGCGCAGAAATGGTGGGGACAGGAACTGAAAGATCAGGGCTATTATTGGGAGGTGTGTCATGGATGGGAGAAAGCAGTTCAGACTCTGGAGTGGTATATGAATCTTTGATCAAGTTAGCCAGCGAAGACGCTGACATGCCCGATGGACTTATGCTGGCAGAAGCATATTTATTTCGGATGATGCAAAGCCTTTACGCTGATTTTCGCAAAGGAAATATTACGGCTGATCAGGGTAAACGCCAGAAAATGCAGATCATCACAGCCTATCAGAACGCAACATCATCACAAAGAATGTGGGATGATGTCAGACGGCGCAAAATGGAGGGAGAGACTTTTGTGAACGAATACCGAAAGAATCCAACAATCGAAAATGCTGATAAAGCGATTGACATTTTGTACAGTGATGTAAGGAGGAAAACGCGATGACCCCCTCGCGCAATCGTATTATCGCCTGGAAGCCACCGTAAAGGCGAAGAAGGCCCGCTGAGCGTGTTTTAGCACGTTTGATGGAACTATACTTACAAACTGAAAAAGTCGCTTAGAACTGACGTGAGAGTGGCTAACGACGATTTAGAGAATACAACATTGGAGGTACAAAATGAGTTGCATTAACCGAGAAGAACTGCTGGGAGAGCTGTATAAGCATGGCCTGCAGAATTCTGAAATCAGCGAAATCGTGAACGGAATGGAAGATGCAGGATGGCACCCAATCGAGGAAGGGCTTCCCCCCATTGACATATGCCTGATCGTGACGATAAGAGACACTTACCATCAGCGCCTTGAACTAAGGTACCCGGTGGAATATCGTCAAAGCGTGTATGGGGACGGATATGGATTTTACCAGATGCTTGACGGCAGCTTGCTGACGCCGGAACGCAGCGAGGTCACAGCATGGATGCCGCTGCCAAGTCCATACATTGGAGGTGTAGAATGAGCAAAGCAATTTTAGTTCTGGATGAGATGCCGGTACATTGCGATCAATGCCCACTATGGGAGGATCACGACGACTGGGATGAGATGGTCGGGCGTTGCATCATCGAGGACGGGGCCAGAAGCAGAACGTATGGGAGACCTGATTGGTGCCCACTCCGTGAGATGCCAGAGCCAGAGCTGATGCATCCGCAAGGGAGCGTCTATCCGGTTTATGACCAAGGATACATGGACGGGTGGAACAACTGCCTGAAGGAGATTGGAGGTACACCATGAATCGTGAAATCCAAGAAGTAGAATCCTACTGGACCGCCAAGGATTATTCCGATGCGGAGATGGTCAAAGGCCTGCTGCGAGACGTTACCTACGTCAGACGAAGCAAGAGCGGCAACGAGATTCAG
>JAJQAM010000046.1:90281-91636 GCA_021203805.1 Coprobacillus sp. | reverse complement strand
AAATAGAGTGACGGCTATACTCATTTGAATAAACAATGTCATGAATATAATAAGAGAATCCCTCAATACGTTCACTAGGAGCGACGTTAATCATATCGAGATCTAGCCCAGTATAAGCGTTATAGCCGTCTTCAACGTTAAAGGTAAAAGTAACGGGCTCTAAGGGGTTATTAGAGAGATCATGAGTAAAATACTTCGGGGACATCTCCACTGTAAAGGTATGCCCGATAGCCTCTTCTGTAAACTGGAAAGAGAAGTTAGAGTAAGAGACATACTCACTATCATCGATAACATCGACTCTAGTGTCACTCTCATCTTCTATCTCTAGATATAAAGCGACATCAACGGCAAAAGAGTCAGGCTCAACTAGCTCTAGTCCCCTATTAAAGAGGAGAAGAGTGGGCTTAAAGATAAAGGGGTTATCATCTCCTACGGTGTATTCACATTCCTCATAAAATGAGTCTTCTGCACTGTCACTACTATTAACTCTATTGGTGACATTATCTTTATAGGTCGTAACAAACTCAGGCTCAAGGAAGTAGATAACATCATATAAACTAGAAGGGTATTCCGTTATTGCCACGCTAAAGAGATCACCGCTATACTCTTCTTCCTCATAGACAAAGTAGTAAGAGATATCATAGTCTCCCTCTGGAATAAGATTTTCATTAATCGAATTAGTGTATAGCCCTGAGGTATTTAAAATAAATTCAGTTTCATCATTTGTTGGAGACTCGACGTCAAACTCTCCCTTAGTGAGAGTAAGCTCACTGGCCCCTTCATCATTTAAAGTGAGGGTAAGAGAGATATTGTCCCACTCAATAGTGTCACTAGGGAGGTAGAAGACATTTAAGCCGTTTACACTAACGCTACTAATTGGGGAGAGAGCGCTCTCACTAGGCGTCTCATCATCTTCACTAAGGATACAAGAAGAGAGGCTCCCCACCGCCATAATAGCGGCTAAAATAATTGTTTTTTTCATGATTTAATCCCTATATTTTCTAGATAGCTTATCGTTATCTCAAATATTATAGGCGCAATAAAAAAAAAAAAAAATACCTTTTTTATTAAAAAAGGTAAAAAAATATATTAGCTATCCCTATTTATGGCATTTAAGGGATATTTATTATATATGTATCACTATGTGATACATAGGCTATTTGCCCTTTTTATCGTGATAGCGATATAAGAAAGTAGGGCCAAGTTTATATAGCCTTTCTATTAAAAAGGGGGACAAAATAGTAAAAAACGGTCCACGGGGGGCCGCTTTTTCTATTTATGATTGAAATTTTATAGTGTTAATTTGAAGCGGCATCAAATAGCTCCACGCCCACAGCGATACGGAGATTACCAGC
>JAJQAM010000046.1:13880-90181 GCA_021203805.1 Coprobacillus sp. | reverse complement strand
TATATGATCCAGAAAATGGAGAAGGATCTGTGTCATCAGAATCGTTTAAAGCGGCCACAACATCATAGAAATAGATGTCGAGCTTAGGGACAATAAAAGAAGTACTTAATTCGATTCCAATAGTAAATACTTTCCCAGTATTTGTGATAAATAGAGGCATTAGTCCATTATAGGAGAGTCCGCCGTTACTCCTTCCTTCTGTTTCGTAGAACTGATCAATCACATAGGCTAAGTTATCGGTGTTAGCCTCAGCTGGATTATTTGGATCATAATCTGAGTCAATATGGATATGACTTCCAGCGTATCCAAAATCGAGGTATAAGTCAGTGGTGGCTCCAAAGACATTTCTATCCATACCGGCATAGAGAAGATTAAAGGACTGAGTGGGGTTACCGCTACCATCTACACCATCAACAATGAATGTTTTCTTATAGTCGGTAATAGTTGTAGAAAGGAGAGCTGTTAAGCTCGAAGCATCGCCTCCAAGTAAACTTTCAAGAATAATAGAAAGAAGCGAATCTATATTTCCGTTATGGAAGACTCCATCTATTCCAACAATGAATGGAATAACCTCTTCTAGGCCGTAGGCCTGGAAGAAATATTCATCGCCTTTAAGGTAGTTATCAATAATAACAGACTCTTCCACGGTAAAGCCGCTCATCTGATAGCCCGATGCGTAGCCAACGCTACTATCATTTCCATCCTCGTACTTAGTATAGTCAATAGCGCTCATAGCCATCACTACGGGAGCGCCAAATCTCTTTAGCGTGGAGTTACGGATGACGTTTTCCGCGCTACACCAGGTAAATAAACCTGCGGCATAGCAGTCAAAGAGTTTTGTGTGATCGATTTCAAGGCAGGTATATCCCGCTTTCGTTTTTTCAGCGTAGAAGCCAAGGAGGAACTCTTTAGCAATGACATTACTAACCTCTGTATGAGTGCCTACGGAGTCCACAAAGGCGACGGAGCCGCTTCTAAGAGAAGAAGCGCTTAGCTCGGATGCTTCCGTCGGAATTGGGAAGTTAGCCCCCCTCTCCTCAAGGTCAAGGTTACCCACGGCATTGAGGTTTTTAAGGACTGCGGTCTCACCATCCTCATTACTAGCCTCTCTACGCCTATTACCATCAAACATAAAGAGACGGGAATTACCTTGCTCGGTGCTTTCCTCGTTAGGACCGTAGTAAGAGAAGTTTTGGCCGCTTGCTTTAGTTCTTCCCCATCTAATATCAGAGCAGTCTAGTGTAAAGAGATTACCGTTAAAGGTAAAATCATCTTCCATGAGGTGATTATAGATATAGACATCATCCCGGAGGGAGCCAATAAGAAGCTCATCATCACTATCGCTAGCGGCATCTCTCGCTTCTTCAGCGCTGATGATATAATCACTTGGGAAATCAGACATAGAAAGCTTAATATCATTATGCATATAAATGCCTTTTGTATAGGAGGCGTCAGCGTAAGCTGGATTAGTTTCGCTTAGCTCTTTATAGAAATCTGTCCAAATATTATGGTTATATTTATTAAGACGGGTATTAGTCTCACTGTCCCAGTAAATCTGATGATTACCCGCACTCGCGCCTGAGCCCTGAGCATACTCATATAGAGAAGTATTGCATTCATCAGTGTGGAGATTCATTACCCCAAGGTCAAGCCCGCTATAGGCGTTATAGCCGTCTTCCACTTTAAAGGTAAAGGTAATTGGCTCGATTGGATTATTATTTGAGTCGACATCAAAAAACTTTAGAGCCATTTCAAGCGAGAAGACTTCTCCCGCGGCTTTTTCGGTAAAGTCAAAGGCAAAATCGCTATATGAGACATATTCATTCGCTTCAAGGTTTAAAGAGACTCCGTTATGATAGACTTTTGTGTCGACAGCGAAAGTAGTCGGGATTTCCACTGTAAAGTTATGAAGATCAAGTAAAGTAAGCTGGGGTTTAAAGATAAAGGAGTTATCGTTTCCCACTTCATAGTAGCTAGGCGCTTCGTAGAACATGTCTTCACTAGCCTCTGGGTCACTACTTACTCTATTTGCTAGGTTATCTTTATAAGTCGTTACAAACTCCGGCTCAAGATAATAAGAAACACTATATATCTCACTTGGATATTCAGTGACGGAAACACTCATAATCGTATCGGAATAGACGACATCTTTATAGGTAAATGAGTAAGATATCGTATATCGATCTTCTGGAATGACGTTTCCAGAGGTAGAGAGAGCGTATAAACCATCAGTATATAAAACAAATTCTGTTTTAGAGCTTGGGGTATCAGTATCAAACTCCGCTTTCGTAAGGGTAAGGTTTCTCTTCGTAGAAGTTGTATACGATAGGGTCACATTATCCCAGCTAATCGTGTCAGTGGGTAAATAATAGGTCGCAAGGTTATTAAGAGTTACACTAGTGACCGTAGCGTCTGACTCATTCCCTTCAATGGCGCCTAAACAGCTCGATAAGGCGCCCATCGCCCCTACCGAGACAATAATCGATAAAAATAATCCTTTTTTGCTATTCATATTTATTCTATTTTAGTACTTATTTTGCAAAATAAGTAGTAGGCATCTCCTCCTGCCAATTGCTTAAATTATAGTGTTATCAAAAAAAAAAAAAAAAACAATTTTATTGAGGAAAGAGGAAAATAGAGGGGTTTTGCGCCGTTTTTAGCCTCTTTTAGGGTATATGTCCCAAAAAAAGACCATAAATTAAAATATTTTATATAATAAATTTTTTAACTCGTCCCCATTTAGAAACAAAAAGCGGCTGAGCCGTGAGCCGCTTTTTGGGATGGACTTAATAATAATTATTTATAAGTCAAAGTTATAAACATTAGGGTCATAGCACCAAATATCGATGGAATCGGTAAGACCAGACCCATCTGTGGTGGTGACATAGGCTTTGACCGTCGCAGGCTTATAGAACACTACTTCACGGAGATTAACGATATCGGCGTAATATCCCGTCTCTCCGTTATCCATAGTGTAGGTATTATTTGCGAGGTAGCACCTTACTGCGTCTTTTTCCGTGGCGTCTTCTGGGCCGGTTTCAAAAGTAAGGAAAACCGAGCTCCAGCCGTTAGCCCAATCATAAGGGAGCATAATCATCTTCATAACCGGATTACCAGCGCTATCATACCACGTTTGATACTCATTAGTGATTTCAAGAGTGGTCATATAGACTTTAAACTGGTCCATTGAAATGGCCTGGCCAAAGAAAGAGACGACGACAATCGCGACCGCAAAGACAACAACAATAAGAAACATAGAGCTTTTTTTCATAAGGCTATACTTCCTTTCTCTGCGCGGCTTTACTTCGATACATAAAGGCAATAATCCTATAGATAAGGAAGACAAGGGCGATTATAAAGACCTGTAGATACATATATCGATTAGCAAACATGAGGAAGAAGAAGGTAAGACCAAAGCCGATGGCGCTTAAGACAAAGGATAAGACAATAGATCTTGTCTCATTAGGGTTCACCGCCGCAGCGCCGCTAGTCTGGAATAGGTCGGTATGAGGATGGGTGAAATCAATTTCTGCGCTCCAAAGGATATGACCAACAACAATACAGACCTCCATTAAGATTACTAGGACTGTATTACCAGTATTAATATTACACCTCATTAGGAAAATAATAGAGGAAGGGATAAGAGTGAGCATCGAGACGATAAGAGGCATAATAAGCTTAGGGAAGATTGTTCTCTTATAGCCCTCTGGGAAGGTCCTCTGGATCTTCAAGGCGTCCGCATCCCGCGAGTATATCGAAGCGACATAGACGTTAGATGAGGTCGTAAAGAGGAGGACGATTAAGATATTAAAGCAGATGACAAAGTAGTCTCCAACCAGTCTAGTGGAGATAGCGTCAAAGATGCTATTAAGAAGCAGCGTAATAAGCGGCATAATGATAATGACCGCAATTGAAGAAGCGACGTTACTAGAGTTATAGAAGAACTTCATATTCTCGTAGTGAGTGTCGCTATTAAAGCCTCTTCTCCTATGATTCTTTTTAACCGCTTTTATGACACGAGGGGGATTATCATTTTGTCTAATTGAGACTCTCTGATAGAGATAGTGAGAGATAAGAATATTAAGGGCAAAGAAGACCACAATACACGCCATAGTGACGAGGAAGACTTCCCAGGTGAGATCACTGCTATAGGCAAAGGAGTTTGTGGGGAAGGGTCCGACTAAGAATAAGGTAAAAGCGTAGAAGATATAGAAGTATTTTGTAAACCAGTCAAGGAAGTTACGAAGCGCCTGCGAGACACTTGACCACATGGTAATCAGATTGATATCCGCGGGGATAAGGGAGATAAGCCAAATGGCAAGAGCGACCGCGCCGACGGCAAAGACTGCGGAGACCGTAACCTTAACCGCGAAGTAGCGTCTAAAGGCGATAATGATATAGTGAACCGGAAGGGCTAAGATGCCCGCTAGGAGTGTTTCTAAAACGGTAAAGAGGAGGAGCATTACAAGCTCCCATAGATAGATATACCAAGCGTGACCGCTAATAATCGAGAAAGCAAAGAAGATTGGAACGTAGAATAAAAGAGTCTTTCTCACCTCATGGATAAAAGTCACGCCAATCTTAGAGAGATAGATAGCGTTAGCGCTACTTGGATAGGTGGCGAGGACCTCATTATCCTTACTATGGAATAAGTCTCTTGAGAGGGCCGCGGTGCAGGTAATAAGCGAGAAAATAAATAAGATAAAGAAGACCACACTCATCACGGAGTTAGGGATAATCCCGATTGGGCTAAAGATATTTAGCCACTGACAGAGGAGAAGGACCGCCCAGGCTACCGCCCCAATGACGACAAACTCAATGAGGAAGACGAGAATTCTAATAAAGCATTTTCTCGGGTTTTGAACAACGGAGAAATCAATCTTTTCCCTGCACTGCATAAGGAAAAGAATCTTCACCTGTTTAAAGCCTTTTTTAAGTTTAGACCAAATGCTCTCTTTTTTTGGCTCTTCCATTGGTGAGGGGTCACTACTATTAATTTCTAGCTCGTTTTCGCTCATATTCCTTTCCTTATATATATATTTATATATTTATATTTATATATAGATTAATAGGTCTTTATCCCAAAGCCGTCGTCATAGATACCGATGCCGTACTGAGCCATCTGTTCGGCAATCGCCTTTTCTTCCTCTTCTCGGCTTAGCCTCTCTTCTCTTGCTTTTTCGTTATCCTTATGAAGCTCATCGATTAGGCTATTTAGGATCTCTTCAGGGGTGGGCTGACGCTTCTCTTCTTTTTTGGGAGCGTCGGCGCTGATATTAATCGTATCAAAGACATACTCCTGATATGGAGTGGTCTCAATAACAGGCGGATTCTTTTTCGCCTCTCTACGCTTAGTACGATAGAAATAGCTCATACCTTTCGCCGCTTTCTTATCGGGTTTTACCTTTGATCTATGAACGTCTATCGCGTTCATATCGAGATAGAACTTTTCAAGGTCATCATATTTCGCTTCAATATTAGAAAGCGGAGTGTTTAGAAGAATATGACCTTCCTTAATCACAATAATACGGTCGCATAGCTTTTCAACGACATCGATAAGGTGAGAGGAGAAGAAGACGATATTACCTTTCGCGGCGTGCTTTCTCATACACTCCTTAACCTCATAGACACTGACTGGATCTAGACCGGTAAGCGGCTCATCAAGAATCCAGACTTTTGGCTCATGGATAAGGGCCGCCATAATCGCGGTCTTCTGCTTCATGCCGTGAGAGTAAGTTGAGATCTTTGAGTCGATTGCGTCCGTCATAGATAGGGACTCACATAGATCTTTAAGTCTTGTCTCTCTATCAGAGATAGAGACGTTATATAAATCCGCGACGTAGTTAATATACTGTCTACCTGTTAGTCTTTCATATAGGGCGTAATGATCAGGGACAAAGCCGATTTGACTTTTCGCTTCCACTGGCTGCTTACTCACGTCGTAGCCATTAACTTCAATAGTACCACTTGTGGCGGGGTGAATACCCACGATTGATTTGATGATGGTGGATTTACCCGCTCCGTTATGACCAAGGAAGCCCACTATCTCTCCCGCCTCGACGGTAAAGGAAGCATTTTCAACGGCATAGATATTAGAGTGGCCGTAGCTCTTATAGAGATTTTTAACCACTAGTTTGTCTTTACTTTCTTCATTCATAATCTCACTTAATCTCCTTGTATTATTTCTCTTTCTGAGAGCGTATTCCTCCACTCTCACTCTATAGTTAATATCTTCGGCTTCTTTATAGTTTTCTCTTAAAACGAGGAAGCCTTCGATGACTAGATACATAATCGCCATCATGACGATGTAGACTCCAAAATAGATGAGCTGATATAGCCAGTAGAAGCTAAGGGTAAGCTCTCCCAATTCAAAGCTCCAAATATAGTTATTATGGATATTAGTGGCCCAGCTCCCGAGAACATCCGTGATATCCGTCCCGACGACAAAGAAGAAGTCCACTGTGCTATGATAGTTAACAAGAATGGCATCGATAAAGCAGATAGCCACAAAATAGACGAGGAAGCCGAGGCATCCAGTAAGGAACTGCTTAAACCTAGGTCTTTCATACACTCCAAGAAGGACCATGAGCAGAGGCGTTACAAAGGTCGCGATGTGGATATACCAAAACTTTACGACATAGTCGCTAAAAGCGTAGTAGCCGCTATAGCCTGGGAAGAGCATAGCGCCAAAGGCTCCAACGACGTTTGCAAATAGGGTAAACCAAAACAGCCATTTACACCTAAAGACTAGGCAGATGGCGATAAGGAATATTCCAAGCTCACATAGATGTAGCGGCCAGCTATAAATCTCGGTGAAGTTTTTAAAGCTATCATTATAGGCATAAGCGATTATCGTGCCCATGATTAGATAGAGGAGCATCATACGGATGAAGTCTTTATCTCTATTACGTAGTAATAGTAAGAAGATAGCGAATATCCCAATAGCGATATAGATATACATTCTATGATAGGTTTCAAAGCCGCTGACACGGTTAAGACCAAATCTTCCAAATAAAGCCTCGGGGAGATAGGGAGGGACACTCATGATAACAATAATAAGAAAAACGGAGAGCATATCAAAAAGCTCTCTCGCGTTAATCTTATAGCCTCCTTTTTCTAGGTAGGGGAGAAGACACATTACAATAACTAGTCCCACCTCTATCGCCATAAAGATGGAGCAAAGGTTAAGGCTATATTCCCCAGCGAATGAATAGGAGACCTGCTCAATAAGAACAAAGTTAAGGACACTAGAAACAAGGCCAAGAGTCTTGGCGTAGTTTTTAAGGACCTTAAACCTGGTAAAGAAGGGATATAAAGAGCAGAGTAAGACCGCGACTATTTCAAGCCAGACCGCGATAACGGTAAGACCGGCAAGCCATCTCGAGGAGAACTCGGGATCGGTTTCACTAAGCTCTAGTTTATAGATACTAGTAAAGACGGAGCCGCTATAGGCATAGTAACGAATAAAAAATAAACCCATGAGGAGAATTGCGGCAAAGCGTAAAACCCACGTCATGACGTTTTGACTTACTTTTTTAGAGCACTTTAGAGGGATTAAGATCGCTCCAAAGACTAAGACTGATCCTGCACAAATTAAATAAATCATCATTCCATCCCTAATATGATATTTACAAATTTCGCCAAGCTTTATTTTTCGTTACTAACCAAAAATAAACGATAGTTATTTTAAGGAAAAAAGAGGTTAATGTGAAGTGTTTTTTTCTTTAAAAAAATATAAAGCTTTTTGGACCCTATATTATAACCTTACTAATAGTTTAGTAAGAATGCCTTACTAGATAATAGTTTTTTTTGCCTCTTCTGACAAGAGTAAATTTACTGTGCAAAGCATAGCTTTTATCAATCACTAAATCGCTTTGACTAGTTTTCTCCCCGTTTACTAAGATGGAGCCGCTTCCAAGAAACTCTCTCGCTTCTCTTTTTGAGGAGGCCGCGCCGATAGCGACAAGGAGGTCTTCAAGCCTTTTCGGCTCACAAATATCGATTAAAAAGTCGGAGAAGACATCGGTTAGCTGATCTTCGCTAAGGGTTTTTATATCTCCTGAAAAGAGAACCTCACTCATCTTCATGGCTTCTTCCGCTTTATCGACTCCGTGGATAATTGAGGTAAGCTCAAAAGCGAGCTTTTTCTGACCAATTCTCGCTCCCGGATGAGCGTTATGCTCTTTTTCTATGGCCTCTATTTCCTCTCTAGAGAGGAAAGTAAAGACTTTAAGATAATTAATGACTTCGTCATCTGCGCAGTTAATGAGGAACTGATAAAGCTTATAGGGAGAAGTAAGGCTTGGGTCAAGAAATAACGCTCCCTTTTCGCTTTTTCCAAATTTAGTGCCGTCGCTTCTCGTAATTAGAGGCGTGGTTAAGACTTCAGCGCTCGCGTCAGCGCCTCTAGTTTTACGGATAAGCTCGAGGCCGCTTGTTAGATTACCCCACTGGTCAGAGCCGCCGCACTGAATATGACAGTCATAGTTATCGAAGAGATAGAGGAAATCGATAGCTTGAAGAATGTTATAAGAGAACTCGGTAAATGAAATACCGCTTTCAAGACGACTTGCAATGATATCTTTTGAAAGAAGGTAGTTTATAGAGAAGTGTTTTCCATAGTCTCTTAAAAGATCAAGCGTTGATATTTTAGAGAGCCAGTCATAGTTATTAAGAAGGATTCCCTTTTTAGGGTCAGAGAGATCAATAAACTTTTCAAGCTGCTTTTTAATATTAGCGACGTTTTTGTCTAGATCTTCTTTACTTAGTAGATTTCGCTCGCTGCTTTTTCCAGATGGATCACCAATCATACCGGTAGCGCCACCGATAACGGCGATAATTCTATGCCCCGCTCTTTGAAATCTCATAAGAAGGGAAATCATAAGGAAATTCCCAAGGTGAAGAGAGGAGGCACTTGGGTCAAAGCCCACATAGATTGTCTGCGGAGTGTCTAAAAGCTTGCGAAGACTTTCTTCGTTAGATACGTCTTTAACTAGGCCTCGATATTTTAAGTCATCTAAAATATTCATACTTAATTCCTAACTTTACCTATTGTAAATAGGATAAGGGACTTTTTCAAGGCGGGAAGAAGGAATATTATATCTTCCAACTTTCGCTTCATCCTTGCCGTCAAGGACGACAAGGTCTCCCACAAATCCGCAAGTTGTATTATTAACAAGCGATGTTCCAACGCCGTACATCGACACCGGAACCCCTAGACTTGTCCATTCTTTAATCTTTTCTTTAGAGAAGGAGCTAGACACCACAATATCAACATAAGTAAAACCTTCTGCGTCAAGAGCGTTACGAAGAGCAAAGATAAGCTCTTTACAAACGCCATGTGGATCAAACCCACTTGTGTCTTTATCATCAAAATAATGATCGATTAAAGAGGAGGAAGTATCCACTCTCACGGCATGGAGTTTAGTGCCTAGATGACGAGCAAGTTTAAGGGAGTCACTAACCACATCATTGTTATAATCAACAAGTGATGTCACTCCATTTTCAGGAAACATATTGTAGTATAAATCTCCCGCCTTACAGAGATCGCCTCCGCATATCTGAATTAGGGCATGAGGCATCGTCCCCATTCCCTTACCTCCCCACCACTCGCCTTGAGCGTCAGTGGAGACTCTATTAATTCCAGCGACATAAGAAGCATATCCATCGCCCACCTGAGTGAGATAGTCATCCTGACGGTCCGCCATCGAAAATACTGGGGTGGACCCAGCGGCGTCTAAAACTTCTTTGGTGTTAGTGGCAACGCTTGATCGTCTCGCAAGGACTCCATCAATAACGCTTTCAAGAAAACCAAAATCTTCGTATTTCCCAGTTACTTTTAAAACTGGCTCCTCAGCACTTATCATATCGCCATCATTAAGGGCGACAATCTCAAGATCCTCGGGATGCGGGGAAAAAGTATGCAAAATGGCAATCGCTTCATCAATTCCGCATAGCATCACATTATCGCGGCGCTGAAACCACTGCATAGTTACTCTATGATTAGGAGCAAGCTTAGCCACTATTTCTCTTGTTTTTAGAAAATAATTAGCGGAATAGTAGCCTTCTCCAAGTTTAGGATCAAATTTAAAGGTCTTATTGGTAAGACGCGATATTTTTCCTTCTTCTTTAAGTTTAACTTCAATCTCTTCCATAACTGCCTAGTTTCTATCTTATTTTTTTAGAATTATACGATATATCTTTTGTCCTTTTTCTTTTGCTTTGAGCTCGTATTCTGTTTCTGTGTCAAAACTATCTATACTATTATAGTCCTCATTCATATTTTCGGTAAGAAAATGTGAATTTTTAAACTGATCAAGGGAATAATTATATAAATCAGCATTATCTGTTTTGAAATAGAGATGAGCGTCTTTCTTCAGAACTCTATAATACTCATCAATAAGCCCTGGAGTGGTTAGTCTTCTCTTTTCATGTCTTGCCTTTGGCCAGGGGTCAGAAAAATTAAGAAAAATAGAGAGAATAGACTCACTAGGAATATCAGGGAGCACTAAATTAATATCCTCGGGATATAAAAAGGCGTTATTTACGCCCGACTCAAGGATTTTTTTAAGGCAGTAGCCCGCGACAGTGATATTCTTTTCCACTCCAATAAAAGTTAAATTAGGATAATTCGAGGCCATTTCTGAAAGAAATTTCCCTTTTCCAGAGCCGATTTCTAAATAATAATCCGCTTGGGAAATAAGTCTATTATTATCTAAAACAATTTCTGGGTTTTCATCTAAAAGCGGTTTAGCCCACGCTTTGTACTTCGTTCTCATTTTCAATTAATTTTCCTAGATCGACAATGGCATGAGCATAGATAGCCATCGCTTCATTAAGAGCACTTACTTTTACTCTTTCTTTATTAGAGTGCATATAGGTATCAAAATCCGCCTTCTCAATTCCAAAGGCCACGACATTATCCGCTTCCTTAGCATAGGTGCCTCCGCCGATAGCGTAAGGCTGAGTCGAGATGTCTCCTGTCTCATCTCGATAGGCCTTTAAAAGGGTCTTCACAAGTGGAGAGTCTGTAGGATAATAAAGTAACTTATCCGTTCCCATAAATTTAGCTTCAAATGGAGCGGTATTTTCCTCTATATTTTTCATCACTACTTCCGGGTCAGTGGTCTCGCCATGACGGAAATTAACCGCCATAATAAGCTCTCCATTTTCATAGGTAATAATACCAACGTTAAGAGTATTTAGGCCAAAGACAGAGGAGCTAGCATATCCTCCAATTCCAAGTCCATTGACGTTTTCATAGTTTTTAGCGAGTACTTTAATCTCGCATTCTGGGTATAGCTTAGATAGATATTTAAGCCCAAGCATTCCAGCGTTTATGCCTTTTTCAGGCATTGATCCATGAGCGCTTTTCCCATAGACTATGACTTCATCGCCTTCTTCACCTTTTTCTAGGCTATAAGGAATATTATCTTCCGCTAGTAGAGCGGCAAGCTTTTCTCCACCCTCCATTGTAATAGAGCACTTATCAATAACCGCGTTAAAAGCAGTCCCTGCTTTTATAGACTTTACCCCTGGGATATCAACCTTTCCTCTTACCATATAGTTAATCATTCCTTTTTCACCGTAGACGAGAGGGAAATCGCTATCTGGAGTAAAGCCGTATGTCGGCTGCGCTTTATTTAAAGTGTGAAAATAGTATTTAAGCTCGCTAGAGCCTCTCTCTTCATTCCCACCGACAAGAATTCTTACCTGATAGTTACCAAGCATATGATTATCGCTTAGAGCTTTAACGGCGTAATACGCCGAGAGTGTTGGCCCTTTATCATCAGAGACGCCTCTACCGTAAAGAATTCCGTCTTCCTCGCGGACCGTAAAGGGATCCCCTTCCCAGCCGTCTCCCGCGGGGACTGTGTCACAGTGAGACATAATCGTAATATTCTTTTCTCCCTCACCTATAAGGATTTCGCATACCTGATTATCGTAGATGGTGGCCCGAAAGCCGTCAGAAGTCGCTAAATCTTTAATAAAGTTAAGAGCTTTGGTAACGCCTAGTCCGTAGGGATTAGCCTCGTCACTACTCGCTTCATCATAAGCGGAGTTAATCGCGCAGAATTTAACGAGGTTCTCTTTAAGAGGAGTCTCGTAGTCTTTTACAAGTTTTGGATACATTGTTTTCTTTCTCCTTAGTAGTTCTTCAAATTTCATTCCATGGTTTTTCCCGTGTAGACCAGCGGCGACGCCTAGTGAGATCGAGGGCACGAGAACAAGAGCTATTCCCATTTCAATCAGGCCGTTAACGGTAAATATCGTCGATAAGAGGGCCATCATCGTCCCTTCATGAATCGGAAACCATAGATAATCCCATAGCCAATAACATGATAATGTTATGACTGAATGAAATAATGTTAATACAGGAGCGGCGATAATCGCAAGGGTGTATTTCGCTCCGCGTGAAGGAATTTTATTAATTCCTTCATAAGTAAAACCCGCAGCTAAGCCAAATATCGCTCTAGGAAGAACGGATATAAAGGGATTAATAAAGTCGGGGTCAAAAACCGATTGAGGCATGGCCGCGGCTTTAATTAGGGAGCACACTCCCATGGTAATACCCGCGACAAAGGCTTCCTGCCAGCCAAAGACCATGGCGCATATTAAGACCACGACATGGACAGTGGTAAAAGAGATGACTCCACCGATTGAGATATAGCCAACCTCAGGAATGAAAGTCATAACCGCAATGATGGCAATTATCATTGCATATGTTGTCATTTTATAGATGGCTTTATTAGTCATTATTTATTCTTTTCTAATATGATATTTAGTCCCTTAATGAGTAGATCCTCATCATAGGTAAAAGGAAAGGAGAGTAAATCCGTGACAAGATTAGCGCATCCTCCGGTAATAATTACTTTAAAGTCATAGCCGTAGGCCTTTTTATACTCCCTCGCCATGCCTTTAATCATTTCCGCGTTTGAATAGATGATTCCGTTATTAATGGCATCGATCGTATTCTTCGCAATAAAGCCTTTGGGTTTTTCTAGGCCTACCTCCGGAAGAAGGAAGGCGGATTCTTTAAGATTATTCGCGCTTTTAACTAGGCCCGGGACAATATGAGCGGAGCTAAAGGCACCGTTTTTATCAAGGAAGAGGAACTTCGTCGCCGTTCCCATATCGACGATAAGAGCGGGGGCTCCATATACAAACTTAGCGGCGACTAGATCCGCGACTAGGTCATTTCCCACTTCACTAGGGGAATCAATAAGAAGAGCTAGTCCCGTTTTAGTGCCCGCTCCAATAGTAAGAATATCAGCGTTAAATAAAGAAGCTAAAGCTTCTTTAATGCTATGATTCAGCACTGGGACAACGCTTGAATAGACGATGCTTTTAACTACTGATAAGGGCAAATCACGCGAAGAAAAAAGCGAACGAATTTCCACTTCGATTTCGCTTTGACTCATATGAGTGTCCGTCTTAATTTTAAACTTTGCTTTAATGTCACTGCCCTCAAAAAGGGCAAGGACAACTGTGGAGTTACCCACGTCCACCATTAAATTCATTTTTAATTTCCTCCCTATAGGCCGCTAAGGGTCCCATGTTACTAAAATTAAAGAACAATATTGACGATTTTGTTTTTGACAACGATTATTTTTCTTATTTCGTGTCCTTCTATGTGATGCTTTACGTTATCGCAGGATAGCGCCATCTCTTTAAGTACATTATCCTCGCTATCGATTGGCGCGTCAAATGTATCGCGTAGTTTTCCGTTTACCTGGACCGCTATATGAACGATGTCCTGGGCTAGTTTAGACTCATCATAGACCGGCCAAGGCTCATACGTAATGAGATTTTCGTGACCAAGCATATTCCAAATCTCTTCGCACACAAAGGGAGCGACGGGATCAAGAAGCTTAATAAAGCCTTCGATATAGCTAAGCGGAATAGTCTCCGCTTTATAGAATTCGTTAGTAAGCACCATAAGAGCACTAATTGCAGTGTTAAACTGAAGGTTCTCATAGTCATCAGTTACTTTCTTTACGGTGTAGTTATAGATATAGTCAAGCCCTGGGTTATTATCTGATGTTATCTTTTCTTTAAGAGGAGACTCAAATAAACGATACACTCTATCGAGGTAGCGCTTAGCTCCTTCTAGGCCTCTTTCACTCCAAGGGAGTGAATCTTCAAGCGGTCCCATAAACATCTCGTAGAGTCTAAGAGCGTCCGCGCCGTATCGCTTTACGCACTCATCTGGGTTAACGACGTTCCCTTTTGATTTACTCATCTTCTCTCCGTTTTCTCCAAGAATCATTCCTTGATGGAAAAGGCGCTGGAAAGGCTCTTTACAGGTCACTACATTAATGTCATAGAGGAATTTATGCCAAAACCTCGCGTAGAGAAGATGAAGGACAGCGTGCTCGCTTCCTCCGATATATAGGTCCACTGGAAGCCAGTGATCAAGGAGCTTTTTATCCGCAATTTCTTTATCGTTATGGGGGTCGATATATCTAAGATAATACCAGCATGAGCCCGCCCACTGAGGCATGGTGTTAGTTTCTCTAGTTCCTTTCCTTCCATCTATAGTGACATTAAGCCAGTCTTTAGCGTGCACAAGGGGAGACTCTCCCGTTCCGCTTGGCTTATATTCCTTAAGGGGAGGAAGCTCAAGAGGAAGCTCATCAGTGGATATAGAGATAATACTTCCATCTTCAAGAGTAACTGTGGGGATAGGCTCGCCCCAATATCTCTGACGAGAGAAAAGCCAGTCTCTTAGGCGGTAGGTTACTTTCTCTTTTCCCGCGCCTAAAGAAACGAGTTTCTTTATCACTACTTTTTTAGCGTCCTCTATTCCTAGTCCATTAGCGTCTTCGCTATTAATATGAGGAGCGTCCTCAACCATCGCAGACCCAGATATATCTCCCTTTAAAACCTGAATCATTGGGAGATGATATTTACTTGCAAACTCATAGTCTCTTTGGTCATGAGCGGGAACCGCCATAACAGCGCCTGTTCCGTAGCTAGCAAGGACATAGTCCGCGATATAGATAGGAACTTCTTTCCCGTTTATAGGGTTAATAGCATACGCTCCGGTAAAGACTCCAGTCTTATCTTTATTAAGCTCTGTTCTTTCCATATCAGAGCGGGATGAGACAAGATTTATATATTCTTCGACTTCTTTTCTCTGCTCAGGAGTGGTCACTTTAAGCACTAAGGGGTGCTCGGGAGCTAGGCAGCAGTAGGTGCACCCATAAAGCGTATCCGCTCTTGTGGTGAAGACTTTAAATGATTCCTCGCTTCCTTTTACCTTAAAGGTAATCTCCGCGCCGTAAGACTTACCTATCCAGTTTTTTTGCATTTCCACGGTGGAGCTAGGCCAGTCGAGAAGCTCTAAATCATCAAGAAGCCGATCAGCGTAGTCAGTAATTTTAAGGACCCACTGCCTCATATTCTTACGAATAACAGGGAAGCCGCCTACTTCGCTTTTTCCGTCAATTACTTCTTCATTGGCAAGAACCGTTCCAAGCTCGGGGCAGAAGTTTACTGGTTTATAGTCGACATAAGCGAGACCGTTCTCATAGAGCTTAATAAAAATCCACTGGGTCCACTTATAATATGATGGGTCACATGTGGCGATCTCTTTATCCCAGTCGTAAGAGAAGCCTAGCATCTTAATCTGCTCCTTAAAGCGGGCAATATTTCTATAGGTAAACTCGCTAGGAGGATTATTAGTTTTAATCGCGTACTGCTCCGCTGGTAGTCCAAAGGCGTCCCAGCCAATGGGGTGAAGGACATTATAGCCCTGCATCCTTTTCATTCGGGCGACGATATCACTCGCGGTATATCCTTCGGGATGGCCCACGTGAAGACCCTCTCCGCTAGGGTAAGGGAACATATCTAAAACATAGTATTTAGGTTTACTAAAATCATGGGTGTCGCAGTAAAAAGCATTGCACTCCTCCCATTTTTTCCTCCATTTTGCTTCTATATTTTTATAGTCGTATCCCATTTATTTTCTCGCTGCTATCGACCTATATAGGCCGAGATATAGAGTCGCTGACTGCTTCCAGGAGTGATCCACAGTCATCGCGTTTTTCATAAGCTTTTTTCTTAAGGTCACATTCCACCAGGTGTCATAGGCAAAGATGGCGGTTTTAACCGCTTCATCAGGGCTATAGGAATCAAAGCCAAATCCGTTAGCGCTCTCTTTATTTGATCCATCGTAGTTAATAACGCTATCTCTAAGGCCTCCTGTCCTACGGACAATCGGAAGAGCCCCGTATTTTTGGGCGATCATTTGCCCAATACCGCACGGCTCAAATAGAGAGGGCATAAAGAAGAAGTCAGAAGCGGCATAAACCTGATGGGCAAGGTCATCATTATAGCCAATATAGATACCGACTATATCAGGATAAGTCGCGCGAAGCTGCTCCATTCTCTGCTCAACGCTATATTCTCCTGAGCCAAGAATAACAATATTACAGCCTCTATTTGCCATTTCGTAGCACATGGCAAAGAGTAAATCGATACCCTTCTGCCAGGTGAGGCGGCTCACTACTCCAAATAAAGGCTTACCCGTGTCCACTAGGTGCATGCTTTTAAGAAGAGCGGCTTTATTTTTAGCTTTCCCCTCCGCAAAGTTTTTGGAGTTATATTTAGCGCTTATAATATCATCAGTTTCAGGGTCAAACTCGGAGTAATCCACGCCGTTAAGAAATCCGCAGAAATCCCACTCCCTTAGCCTGAGGATTTGATCAAGACCTTGTCCGCCTTCTGGAGTAAGAAGCTCCGCGGCGTGACTTGGGGAGACAGTGGTAATTTTATCAGCGTAGATAATCGCCGCTTTCATCGTGGAAACTTGGTCTTTAAAGCGGACCTTTCCGTTATCAAAAAGAGAATCAGGAAGATTATAAAAGTCTCCTAAAACAATCTTAGGAAAGAGGCCCTGGAAAGCGGGGTTATGAATGGTAAAAACTACTTTAGTGCCTATGTAAAACTCTTGGTTTTGCTCTTTAATAAGAACCGGAAGCATTCCGGCCTGCCAGTCATGAACATGAATGATATCGGGTTTAAAGCCGATTTCAGGAAAGAGCTGGTTACAGGCATGGGTAAAGAAAGCAAATCTTTCCCCATCGTCATATTCTCCATACATCACATCCCTATCAAAATAGTGAGCATTTTCCACTAAAAAGTAAGTAATTCCGTCGTATTTTGTCTCATATATAGTGGCTTTTTCTCTTCTCCAGCTCATACTGACATAAAAGCTACTGACTTCTTTAAGAGCGCCTTTAATCTTAGAGCGAACTGACTTATAAAAGGGGAGAACAATTACTGTTTCTTCCCCGAGTTTATTTAGCTCTTTTGAGAGAGAATAAACGACATCTCCTAGTCCCCCCGTTTTGGCGTAAGGGACCGCTTCAGAAGCAATCATCGCTATTTTCATTAAACGGTTACTCCCTTAGCAATAACAAGGAATTCATCTTCACTACCGCTGAGCTCTTTGACTTGTTTTATTTTGACGTCTTTATCGCAGATGGCGTTTGAGAGTTTAACGTCTTTACCCACAAGAGACCTAGTAAAGATAATCGAGTCTTCCACCACCGCACCTTCTTCAATTGTAACGTCACGGGAAATAATGGAGTTCACTACTTTTCCTTTAATAATCGCTCCATTAGCGATAAAGGAGTTAGAGACTTCCGCTTTTGGGCCGTATAGTGACGGCGGCGTATTATTTGTTGTGGTGTAAATCGGCCACCAATCAAGGAAGAGCTCCATTCTCGTCTGATGGTCAAGAAGCTGCATCGAGACATCGACATAATCATGAAGAGAGAAGATAGGAAACACTCTATTAGTGTGTCTATAAGCGTTCACGGTTAATAGATGGTTATTAATGCAGTAGTTAATAAGATCTGAGACGGAGAGAAGAGTAGATATACTCTTCTGCATTTTGATGAGATCAAGAAGAGCATCTTTAGAAATGATAAAGGTATCTAAAGATACATCAATTGAGGGAGCGCTATTATGAGGGGTAGCGCTTCTCACAATCTTTCTTGATTTATCAAGCTTAATTGAGGTGCAGTTACGGAACTTACCCTGAGAGTTATCCACTCTCGTATAGACCATGGTAATTGAGGCCCCGCTTCTTCGATGCTCATCAATAATCGGACGGAAATCCATAGAGGTAAGATAGTGAACAGGAGCGATCACAAAGTACTGAGTATTAAATAAATCAATCTGTTCAAGGTTAGCATTGATATTTCCAATATCAGTGTTAAAGGTTGGATCGTTGATGCTCTTTTCGTTAATCGCGGTTCTAATATAGCCCGCTTTGGTGTTATTTATCCAGGCCTGACCATTTTGGATATGGGAGTGAATGGAGTAGGCATAGTTTTTTGCAAGGATTAAGATATCGTTAATTCCGGAGTTAGAGAAATTAGAAAGGGTAAAATCCATAATGCCGTATCGGCCTAGGAAGGTGACTGTTCCAAAAGGTCGACGCGCGGTGAGAGAGCCTAAAGAAGGCGAGTAATGTAAATTAACAAGTCCGACGACTTCACTCATACTTACTTGACCTCCTGACTATCGACGTTATCGGCAACGAGGATGATCTCGTTCCCTTTTTGATTAATGGAGACATTATCTCCAATCCACACTCCTGGAGCGATAATCGCATTACGTACCTTCGAATTTTTTCCAATATGAACATCGCTCATGATGACGCAGTGGTCGCACACTGAGTCATAATCAATCATGACTTCATTAGAGATGACGCAGTAATTAACCTTACCGAGAATGACCGCGCCTTGGTTAGCGATGCTACTGGTAATCGAGGTTCCTCTCTTACCCACATAGTGAGGGAGAGAATATGTATCTTGAGTGTAGATTCTATCGTCATCACGGATGGAGTTTAGATTAAACTTTCCATCGATGATATCCATATTTGCCGCGTGGAGACTAGGAATAGTTCCGACGTCTCTCCAGTATCCGTTATAGCGGTAGCAGAACACTTTCATATTTCTTTCAAGCATCTTTGGAATGATATCGTTTCCAAAGTCATGAGTGCTATTTTCATCCTTCATATCCTCAATGAGGAGCTTACGAAGAGTCTTCCACTTAAACATATAAATACCCATACTAGCAAGATTGCTCTTTGGGTTTTTAGGTTTTTCCTGAAACTCTGTGATATGATCATTTTCATCGGCGACCATAATACCGAAGCGAGGGGCCTCAGTTGGGTCCACTTCAATAACGGAGATGGTGACATCTGCGTCATTAGTGGTATGACGCCAAAACATATCATTAAAGGTGGTCTTATAGATATGATCACCGCTGAGAATTAAAACATTCTCAGGATACATAGAGTCAATCCACTCAATGTTTTGAGCGATTGCATCGGCGGTGCCTTTATACCAATTAGCTCCTTCATCAGTCTGCTTAGGAGCAATCGCGGTCATTAAAGAATGAAGACCATTTAGTCCCCACTTCTCACCATTACCGATATATGAGTTTAAAAATGTAGATTCGTACTGAGTTA
Source organism: Coprobacillus sp. (assembly GCA_021203805.1). Lineage (GTDB taxonomy): Bacteria > Bacillota_I > Bacilli_A > RFN20 > CAG-826 > JAJQAP01. The sequence continues at coordinate 70,692 of JAJQAM010000046.1, read as the reverse complement.
AAACACCGATGGTGTTAATTCCGCTGTTAACGCAGTTTGATAGAGAAAAATCAATGAGGCGGTATTTAGCGGCGAACTGAACCGCTGGTTTAGCGATTCTCTTTGTTAACTGATATAATCGCGTTCCCTTGCCACCGGCTAAGACGACCGCGATAAGACTATTTGTCATATCTACTTCCTTCTTTTTGCATTTTTATTTTATTCAAAAATAAAACCTTATTCAATAACATTAAGTCTAAATTAAGAAAAGGAAGTGAATAAATAAACAAAATATTTATTTATAGCCATAACTCATATAAAATTAAGTGATTAAGGAAATAGGTATGAAAGCAGATATTAACTGGGATGAATATTTTATGGGGATAGCAGTGCTTTCCTCTTTACGAAGTAAAGATCCAAACACGAAGGTGGGAGCGTGCATCGCTGATGAGGCCCATAAAGTGGTGTCGATCGGCTATAACGGAATGCCCGCGGGAGTGGATGAGTCTAAGCTCTCCTGGAATAAAGGGGAGGGACTAGATAGCAAGTATCTCTATGTTTGTCACGCTGAGTTTAACGCCATACTTAATACAAGAAATGGAAGCGCCCTCGAGGGATGTCATCTTTATGTGACCCTCTTTCCCTGTAATGAATGCGCAAAAGCTATAATTCAAACCGGAATTAAAGAAGTGATATATGTTGAAGATAAATATCCCGAGCAAGTAAGCACTCAGGCAAGTAAGAAGCTTCTTGAGCTAGCGGGAGTAAAGGTTAGAAAATACGAGGGACGTATTCCGGAGATTAATTACAAATGAAAATGGAAATAACTGAATACGTAAAGCAGGAAAAAGAGCGAATCAGAGAAGAAGTTAGCGGGCTAAGAGTGGCCCCTTATTTTACGATTATCCAGGTCAATGAAGATGAAGGCAGTAATATCTATATCGCAGGAAAGATAAAAGACGCTCAAGAGCTAGGAATTAATGTTCAGCATATGAAATGCCCCCTTGATATGAGGGAAGAAGACCTTCTTAGACTCATTAATGATTTAAACCACAATAAAGATGTTCATGGTATTATTGTCCAGCTTCCTCTTCCCCCTCAAATTAATCCCGCTCACGTTAAATGCGCCATCGATCCCGCTAAGGATATCGATGGGTTTAATCCTTTATCTCACTTTACCCCTTGTACCCCAAGGGGAATCCTAGATTATCTAAAAGAAGAAGAGATAGAGATCGACGGAAAAAACTGCGTCGTCATTGGAAGAAGCGACATCGTTGGTAAACCAATGGCAAAGGTCTTACTTAATGAAAACGGTAACGTCACCACTCTTCATTCCCATACGAGTAAAGAAGACATGAAAAAATATGTCGCCATGGCGGATATCATCGTCATTGCGATTGGTCATAAACACTTTTTAGATGACTCGTTTACCTTTAAGGAGAGCGCGGTTATTGTGGACGTAGGAATAACAAGAGAAGACGGAAAACTTCACGGCGACTCTCTCCCCGGTTTACCGGTGAGACTACAGACCCCTGTCCCTAAGGGAGTGGGCCTACTTACTAGACTCTCATTGATGAAGAACTTAATGGAGGCATATTATGAACTTCAAGATTGAAAATACTGAAGTATACGGACTTAATAAGTCCGTAAAAGCAAGCGGTAATCCCATGAGAACCGTCTTTGATAGAGGGGAAGTAACCGAAAAAGATCTCGCGAGAGCAAAAAGCTTAGGAACCGCTCAAAACGGACAAGGACATGATAATTACCTTAAAGGAATTATTGTGCAAATGGATGTCACCGCGCCTCAGTATTGGTGGAAACAGGCTCAGCGTTATCACTGGTTTGATTTTGTCTCCTCTCAGTCCACAATGCATAGCCTCATGAAATTTAAAATCAGTGAGCAGTGCGTTGATGAAACTAATAAAGAAGTGATTAAAATCTTAGAGGGACTTGTCGATGAGTGGAACGCGCTTGAAGACCCAGTGGCTAAAAGCGAAAAGTGGAGAGAAATCGTCGCCTCTCTTCCCGCAGGGTTCTGTCTAGGAGCGACCATGACCACTAATTATCAGCAGCTTAAAACCATGTATATACAGCGAAAAAATCATAAGCTAAAAGAGTGGCATGAGTTTTGCGATTGGTGCGAATCACTCCCTCAGTTTTTAGAGCTCACAGGAGCGGATAAATTCGTGATATGAAATTAAAGCTTGGTCTATGGAAAATAACCTACACATTCCTAATCGCTATCGTGATTGTCGCGGCAGCGCTTTTTGGAATCTTCTTTAGCGTATTTGTGACTCCTGAAAAGTGGAGCACCTGGCAGCCCTATACGATTATTGGAGTGTGGCTTATCCTCTCCATTGTCTTCTACATCTTATCAATCACTCAAAACTACTACCTCGTTAGTAAAAGCGAAGTGGTTCAGGTGAGAATGTTTAGAAAGACCACTTATAAACTAGATAACATCATCTACATCGATAAAGCGGTCTCTGAAAAGAGAAAAATGGTCTGCTTTTTTACTAGGGAAGGCTATAAGAAATATCTCACTTTTGACAAAGACGGGAAGATCTATTCCATCATGCTTAAAGAATGCAAAAGTCTTATCAGTGAAGAAGATTTTCATTTAAGCTATCCAAATGTGAAATTTTAATTGAATAAAGGTAGGAATTTGTGATAATATCACAATTGCAAATTTAAAAGGGAGGCGAAAGTATGTCCAGAGTTTGTACTTATAGCGGTAAGGGACCCCAAAGCGGTAACAAACGCTCTAAATCAATGATTGCCACACGTAGAAAATGGAACGTCAACTTACAGACACACACCATCATTGTGGATGGGAAGAAAACCCGTGTCAAAATGTCTGCTCACGCTTATCGTTCTCTAAATAAAGGCAACTAAGCTAAGCTTCATTGATTAAAAAAATGACTTCGTTGAAGTCTTTTTTTATATCTAAATAAGAAAGAAACTAATTAAATAACCGCGATTACATAGAAGAGGAGGGCCACTACAAATAAGACATTAGTGAGAATGGTAAGCCACTCCATCGAGGCAAGAGCAAAGACCTTCGGTCTTTCGTACGTTACGGTTCCGTCTTCCTGCTTTACCTCTTTCAGTCTAAAGGGCTCTCTAGTCATACACACGACGATAAAAGCGGCAACTGAGGTCACAGCAGCGCCGTAGGCAAAGATATCGGATAGGATTAGCTCAGTAAACTCCGCGACCGCAGATCCCGAGACAAATAAATCATAATAATACATTGTCTCCCCAGTGACATTAATGACAAAGATAATAGAGAGGGCAAGAGATAAGACATAGCTGATAAGAGAAATAAGTAGATGAGCGGTTACATACTTAAAGGGGACAAAATAGAGAAAGAAGATTAAGACGGAAAGAATCGCTCCGCCGATGACAATCACATAAAAGGAAGCACTACTCTCATTTGTGCTCATCATAAAAAAGGAGAAGAATAAGACCTCGCAGATTAGACCGAGAAGAAGGAAAATATTACCCGCTAAATTCTTAGTTAGCTCTATGGGCTCATTTAGCTCATAGGGGAAAGTGTTACGGCAGGAATACTGCCTATTATTTCGATGAAAATAGTCCGCGCGGTGAAGAAAAAAAGCCACCACTAGAAACATGATGGTGATAATTGGAAGCACTATCATCAAAACGCTATTCATTTTTATCCTTTTAGCGCCCTAATGGCGTCCTTTTTATTATTTTTGAAGATATAATTACCCGCTACTAAGATATCAACGCCGGCTTCCCGACATTCTTTTGCGGTCACTTCATTAATTCCGCCGTCAACCTCAATAAGATAATTTAAATCGTTTTCACTTCGATACTCGTCTAATTTTTTAATTTTTGAAAGTGAAATAGGTAAAAACTGTTGCCCGCCAAAACCAGGCTCAACGCTCATGACAAGAAGAAGATCTAAATCATGTAAAAACGGAATAATTTCACTGACATCTGTTTTTGGTTTAATCGCAATTCCGGCCTTAACGCCGTGAGAATGAATAAGATCAATAATTTCTTCTATCTCATCTTTTGCGCATGCTTCATAGTGAAAAGTAACAATATCCGCTCCGGCGTCTATAAAATCTTCGACATATTTTTTAGGCTCACTTATCATGAGGTGAACATCGTTTATCATGTGATGAGTGTGAGAGATACTTTTAAGGACAGGAATGCCAAAAGAAATATTGTCCACAAAATGACCATCCATGACGTCAAAATGAAGATACTTTACTCCTAGCTCTTCTACTTCCCTAATCTCTTCGTTTAGCTTTGAAAAATCAGCGCTTAGAAGAGAGGGCGCGACAAATACTTCTTTAGAAGATTCCTTCATTGATATCCTCCCTCATTCTCATATATATATCATACACTTGTTGGGGAATAATTCCTTCACTTACTTGCTTTTTAACCTCGCAGCTTGGCTCACTGACGTGCTTACAGTCAGCGTAGTAGCAAGATAGATAAGCGGGTGAAAAAGAGGGGAAATACTTCGCAAGTTCATTTTCGTTCATTCTAAGCTCTAAAGAGGAGAAGCCTGGAGTATCGGCGATATATCCCCCAAGAAACGGGAGAAGGGTAGTCGAAGTGGTCTTATGCTTTCCCCTATTAAGAGCGTAGCTATACTCTCCAATCTCCCGATTAAAATCCGGATTAAGAGAGTTAAGAAGAGAGGACTTACCCACTCCGGTTTGGCCCACTAATACAGTAATCTGACCTGAAAATAAGTTAGGGAGTTTATCCATTCCGTCACCGCTTTTATTAGAGACAGCAAAATGCTCGATATGAAGACTATCTAAAAGAGAGTCCGCTTCCGCTAGGTTTTTCTCATCTGCTAAATCGTTTTTGGTAAGGATAACCTTAGCGGTCACCTCGTTATAGTTAGCGTAGGTAAGATATTTAAGAAGTAAATATGGAGAAAAGTCAGGCTCTTTAAGAGACATCACGATAACGATTTGATCAATATTTGCGATATTTGGTCTTTTAAGAGATGACTTTCTCTCATAGACAAAATTAATAACGAGATTTTCGTCGTCAAAATCCACGTAATCTCCCGCTATGACATGAATATTTTGTTTACGAAAGATACCGCGTGGAGCGAGGCGGTAAAAGACGCCATCAGCTTCAATCGTATATAGAGAGGAATCGGCTTCTATTACAAGTCCTTTCATACTTATTTTTTCTTAAATAATCCTTTCTTAACGGGTTTTTCGCCCCTATTAACAAACTTTTTAATGTCTTCGTTCATATGCCAGGCGCTTTTATAGCGCTTATTTGGTTTCTTTTCGGTGGCGGTTAGTATAATCTTTTCTATCTCGCTAGGGAGAGTGGGAACATCAATTTTTGGAGAGGGGAATTTTTCGTTGACATGAGCCAAAGCGATTTCCGAGGCTTTCTTCTTATTGAAGGGAGGATGACCTGTTACCATCTCAAAAAAGGTCACTCCTATCGCATAGATATCAGACTGGATAGAAGCGGGTTTCCCCTGAGTAATCTCGGGGGCAAGGTAATGAACAGAGCCTTTAATATCACTACTTTTTCTCGTGGTGAGACCGGCGGCCTCGCTTATTCCAAAATCGCCAATTTTAACGGTGCCATCCGCTTCAATAAAGATGTTTTGTGGCTTTATATCTCTATGAATAACGCCTTTTTGATGAGCATAGCCCATGGCGCTAGTGACCTGTAGCATTATATCAAGGCACTCGCTAAGGGGAAGCGGGGATCTAATTTCAAGTATCTCCTTTAGGGTTTTACCCTGAATTAATTCCTCAACGATATAAGGCCTTCCTTCATGAACGCCGTGTCCTAAAACTTTGACAATATTTGGATGGTAGAGCGAAGCGGCAATGGTCGCTTCGTTTTCAAACCGAGTAAGATTTGTCTCGCTTATCATCGCTTCTTCTTTGATAAACTTAACGGCAACGCTTCGCCTAAAAACGATATCGAAGGCTTCATAGACATCCGCCATCCCGCCTTCACCAAGTCGGGCGCTTATTCGATATCTAGAATCAATAACTTGTCCGTCTTTAAGAGCCATTAATTAGCGCACTCCCATAAAATAACCGAGAGGTTATCCTTTGCTCCATAGCTATTAGCAGTGGAGATAAGCATATCCGCTTTTATGGCAAGGGATTCGTGGCAGTGCAGTATATTTTCAATATCCACTTTAGGAATGGAGTTATACACTCCGTCGCTACAAAGAAAGAGACTTTCTCCCTTATAGCGGCTCACTCTAATATCAAGGGAGAGAGAAGGGAAAGTTCCTAAAGCATTAGTAAGAACGTTTTTATTTTGATGAATTTCTTTTTCCTGCTCGCTAATCTTACCGGCGTTATAAAGATATTGGACATAAGATTGGTCCTCGGTAAGCTGCTCAAGAGTGGTAGAAGAGTAGGAGTAGCAGCGGGAATCACCTACCTGAGCGGTAAGGAGGCTTCCTTTAATAAGAAGGGCAATGGTTACCGTAGTTCCCATGCCTTGATATTCAGGAGTGGTCGCTCCCGTGGTGTAGACCCTATTATTCGCATCACGCACGGTATTTTTAAGCCAGCGAGAAGCGCTTCTTGCGGATCTAAATTTATTTTTGATTTTAAAGCTATCTTCGATTGTATTAATAGTGAGCTCCGAGGCGTAGTCGCCTTTATTTTGTCCGCCCATCCCGTCGCAGACACATAAAAGGACATCTCCAGCGGCGTTTCGAAGAGCGACGCATCTATCTTCATTGACCTCTCTTACTTTTCCAACATCGCTTTTAAAAATAAAACTTCCATTTAATAATCTTAACTTTTTACTCATTTTTTAATTCCACTTTGGCTCTTAATTGACCGCAGGCCGCGTCAATATCGCTTCCAAACTCCTTTCTTATCGTGACATTTACTCCGTTTTTAGCGAGCATATCAGCGAAGTAATGCACTCTATTATTACTACTTCTCTTATAATGACACAAATTTGTTTCATTATAAGGAATAAGGTTAACATATCCATTGATTGGCTTCACTAATTTTATTAATTGTTCGCAGCATTCTTTGGTGTCGTTAAGGTGATCAAGGAGGAGATATTCAAAGGTGACGCGTCTTCCAGCGTAGTCGGTATACTCTTCAACAGCGTCCATAACTTCCTCTATTGGATGGACCTTATTGATATTCATTATCTGATTACGTAGCTCGTTATTTGGAGCGTGTAGAGATATCGCTAAGTTAGTTTGAAGCCCTTCTCTTCCGTATCTTCTTATCTGCTCGGGAAGACCGCATGTAGACACAGTGATATGACGAGCCCCAATTGATAAGCCTCTCTGATTATTAATGATTCTTATAAAATCCATGACGTTATCATAGTTATCAAAAGGCTCCCCAGTTCCCATTAAAACGACATGGGTAACTCTTTGCCCTTTATTTTCTTTTTCTAGCTCTTTATTAAGGAGAATAACTTCCCCTACCATTTCATGGGTTTCAAGGTTTCTCTTTTTTCCAAGTAGACCCGAGGCGCAGAAAGTGCAGCCCATCGAGCATCCCACCTGACTAGAAACGCAGGCGACATTTCCGTAGTCGTAGCGCATTAGCACTGTCTCTACTTTCATCCCGTCTTCCATTTCAAGGAGAAGCTTAATTGTCCCGTCACTACTCTCCTGACGGGTATAAACCCTTGGAAGAGAGAGGCTATATTTCTCGCTAAGAGTTTTACGAAAAGCGAGAGAGATATCACTCATCTCGTCAAAAGTTTCCGCTTTTTTCGTGTATATCCAGTTATAGAGCTGTACCGCTTTAAATTTCTTTTGGCCTTCGTCCACTAAAAGATGCTCAAGCTTATGAAACTCAAGTCCGTATAGATTAATCATCACTCTTACTCTCTATTACTTTCTTTTTAATGATTCCATAGTAGAGAGTACAATTGTCATCATCGATAGGAAGGAACTGTCTTTCCTCCACGAGTTCAAAGTCAGGATGAGTGGACACAAACTGATGAATTAGACCTTTACTCTCTTTGTTAGATATGGTCGGAACGATATAGATAATCTCTCCGCCTATAGCGAGGAGTTTACTCGCTTCCGTAAGGGAAGTAAGCTCTCCTTCAATAAGAGCGTCGAGACTTGTCATCTTAAAGTGATAGGCATAGTCAGGGGAGAGACGGAGAAGTTCAAAATTAGAGTTATGAGGACAGAGGAAGAAATAATCCACTGGCTCACTAATGCAGGTAATAAAAGCACTTGGAGCGGCGTTATAAAAGCGCATATTAGTGACGCCGTTGCTCTTCATGCTCTTAGAGATACGGTAATAGTCCGCTCCATTTTCAATAATGACATCGATGCTATTTTGCTGGTCTTTAAGCTTAGCGGAAAGGGCTAAATGGAAGGTGCTAAGGCAGTTAGCTTCAAGCGCGACATGGCTAAAAGCGGGAATATCTAGGGAGTTTAATAGAGAGTCAACGCCACGATTAAACGAGTAGATATGATTACTTGCAAGGGCTTTGTCAAGTAGCTCATGATAGCTCACATCCTTTTTAGGGGTGACCATAAGGGGATGAGACTCCACTTTATCAAAGATAGATGAATAGAGGGAATCAAATCTATCCATATCGAGAAGAAGGGTATTCACTCTATAGTATTTTGTGGCGGTATGGGTAAAGGCTCTAAGGACTCTTTGCGTGCGGCCTTTACCGAGATGCTTCTGCCACATTTTGACAAGCTGGGTTGGAACGTTATAGCGGAAGTGGAGATACTCAGGGGAGTTTATCTCGATATCTGGGGGGATTAAAACCTCGCTATTTTTCGCATAGTCCACAAGTCCATCAAAGTTTTTAGCCTCATATTCGAGGTCATTTTCCTCTAAAACATGCTTTACAAAGCTAAAAAGTGCTTCCTCATCGAGATCTTTATTGAGGAAGCGAAGCTTAGAAAGCATAATGTAGAGAGCAGAAGCGCTCTTCTCACTTATTTCTCCAAAATATCGAAAGACTAGTTCATGGAAGATGTAATAGTGACGGAGGCTACATCCAACGATAATAGAGACCTCATTTTTATCCTTACCTGAGAGTTTATATTCAGTGACCGCTCTCTTCATCGCCACATTAAATGAGACATCCTCACAAATAATCGAAGTTAAAACATTATATGAAATTTCACATCCGTCCATAGGTTAATTATAAGACACATTATTTGTAAAGTAATAATAAAAATTATTTATTAATAAAAATTTTTAAGGTAAATCAGGAGTGCGTTTTATTGAAATTAGCGAAGATATCTCCGTCAAAAACATCGGATAGATCGTCATCTTCTTCATTTTCATCTTCGTCGTCTTCATCCGCTTCAATATTAATAAGATTCTCTTCTGTCATGTAGCGGGGATAGTCCTCACTTATTCTTTCGTAGCGGTGAGTTTCTTCATAGTAGTTAAATTCTATGGCGACGTTAATGGCGTTCTCACCGATTCCTTTTTCAATAATCTCCGCGACCTCTTTTTCAATGATATCGTATTGATGGGGAGCGCTGACTCTCACTAGAGTGTTCCAGCTAGTTTGATCGATGCCTTTATGAAAATACATATTACTTGGGGCAATAAAATTAATCTCTTCTTCATCTGTTTCATAGATTTTAGCAAGATTAGGGGTAATCTCTTTTGAGATATCCCCAACAATGAATTGATCTAGTCCAATAATTGAAATATTAATCATGTCTATTTCCTCACTAGTTATTATATCGATTTATTTTTTAATTTCATTAAAAATCATATGGGTCAAAATCCATTCCGATATCAATACTACCGTGATGAGAGAGAAGATCTTTTATGTTTTTTAAAGCGGTTTTAATCTTCTCTACGTCTCGGTATTTTAGAAGAATGGTTCTATTATATTTCCCGTCAGAATAAGAGATATAAGGAGTAATTGGTCCGTAGATTATAGCGTCATCTTTAAGTATTTTAGTAAGAGAGTCTTTAACGTTAAGAGAGAGCTCAACCACTAGCCGAGCGCTTTTACAGGAAAGACGAATAGCGCATAGATAGTAGTAAGGCGGATTTTTAAGGGTCTTTCTACTTTTCATTTCTATCTTATAGAAATTTTCATAGTCCTGACGCGCGGCGTTAGTGATTGCATAGTGAGAGGGATTATAGGTTTGAATAATCGCCTCGCCTTCTTTCTCCCCTCTTCCGCATCTTCCTATCGCCTGAGTGAGAAGCTGGAAGGTGCGCTCACTACTCTTATAGGAAGGATTATTAAGCCCGATATCAGCGTTAAGAGCGCCGACTAGGGTAACATTTTTAAAGTCATGGCCTTTAGCAATCATCTGCGTTCCGATAAGGATATCCGCTTTCCCGTGGGAGAAGTCGTCTATAATCTCTCTAATAGCGCTTCTTCCTTTTGCGGAGTCGCTATCTAGGCGAAGAATCTTCGCCTCTGGGAACACTTTACCTATCTCTTCTTCAATTTTCTCGGTTCCGTAGCCGAGTTTCATCAGCTTATCAGAGCCGCAGTGGGGGCATGCGGTGCAGGCGTCCTCAATAAAACCGCAGTGATGGCACTTTAAAGTGTCATCTTTTTTATGATAAACAAGAGGGACTTTACAGGTTGGACATAATATAGGTTTTCCGCATTCTCTACACATCATCGTCGAGAAGCCTCTCTTATTAACAAGAAGGATTATCTGCTCTTTTTTAGCGAGTCTATCTCTCATTTCACTAACGAGCCTACGGGAGAATAAATAGGACTCATCTGACATGTTATATCTCTTAGAGATATCCACTACCGTAACAGAGGGAAGCGGCATCTCGTTTATTCTCTTATCAAGAGTGAGAAGATGATAGATACCTTTTGACGCTCTTGAGCGAGACTCTAGGGATGGGGTGGCGCTTCCAAGGATAACTTTAGCGCCATGCATTTTCGCTCTCATTAGGGCAATATCTCTTGCGTGATAAAAGGGATAGACATCCTGCTTATAGCTTTCGGTATGCTCTTCATCAAGAATAATGAGACCAATATTAGAGAGAGGGGCAAAAATAGCGCTTCTCGCTCCTACGACAATTTTAGCTTCTCCTCTTTGAATGCGGCGGTACTCATCGTATCGCTCCGCTGGAGTGAGGTTAGAGTGAAGGATAGCAACGTCAGAGTGGAACCTCGAAATGAAGTAATCGCTCATGGCTTTAGTAAGAGCAATCTCCGGCACAAGCATGAGAATGGATTTGCCCATTTTGAGATACTGCTCGCAGATTGTTAAGTAGACTTCAGTCTTCCCTGAGCCGGTCACCCCTTCAAGTAAAAAGACGGAATCACTAGACGAATTAAACTCGTTTATAACCCTTTCTTGATCAGGAGTTAAGTGGTCAATTTTCTCTTTTTCCTCAGGTTCTACATTTAACCTTCTTTTTTCAACTTTTACCTCTTTAATTTTACCCGAGGCGAGAAGCTTAGAAATAATAGACTGAGAATGGATTTCTCTTTTGATCACTGGAGCGTGGTCATTTATATAAACATAGATCTCTTTTTGGGCTGCGGTTAGACCTTCGGTATTAAACTCTCCGTTTATCTCAAGAAGCGATTCATAAGCAATTTTAGGGGCTTTTAACGTGGATTTTCTAATATTTAGGGACGGAGGGAGCATGCATTGAAGGATAGCCATCTTTCCGCATAAATAGTAATCCGTCATCTCATCCACAAGCGCTAAAAGATCCTGATTTAGAATTGGCTCAGTGTCTATGACATCGATAATCTCTTCAATATCATATCCTGATTTTTTGATTAACTCTTCCCTAGTTAAATCGCTTTTCTCAGCGCTTACGACATAGCCAGCAATCTGCTTGTTATTAAATTTGATGAGAACACGGTAGCCGCTATCAACCTTTTTATCGCCGCTATAGACATAGGTAAAAGAGCGGTCTAAGACTGTTATGGTATACTGAGGCAAAACTTCTAATATAATCACAAAATAATTATAAATTATTTCACTAATTTATTTAATTTATTTCACGACTTATTTGTTCATAGTTTATAATATGCTTATACCTAGGGTATAAAGGAGCAAAAAGAATGTACTGTAAGAAATGCGGCGGACAGATAAGCGAGGATGCTCAGTTTTGTCCCTATTGCGGAGAGCCCCAGTTTAATAGGGATAGTCAAACGGGAAATACTTATCGGGAAACCACTCCTGAAGAAAGAAAAAAATACGGCCAAAGTTCTAAAAATTATTTAGGTTTAGCGGGTTTTATTGTTTCTTTAGTCGCTATTGTCTTTATGGGTTTAGTGGTCGCAATTGTGGGACTTGTCCTTAGCCTAGTGGCCTATCGAAGAAGAAATCAATATAGCGATTACAATACTCTTGCTAAAGCGGGGGTAATCATCGGAATCGTCGCTCTCGCTATTTGGCTTATAGTCTTTATAGTCGCACTAGCATTAATTGTTGCCGCATGAGTAATTAAGTATGAAATGTCCAAATTGTCACGAAAAAATTGAAAAAGACACAGTGGTGTGTCCTCACTGCTCCTATGAAATAGAAGCAAATATGCAGGTGGGGCATAACGGATTCGCCATTGCTGGTTTTGTCGTCTCCCTTATAAGCTGTCTTTTCTTTGGGCTTGTCTTCTTTAATCTAGTCGGAGTAACCTTTAGCGCGATTGGCCTAGGCAAGAAGGAAGAATATCCGAAGAGTAAAAATCTAGCTAGAGCGGGATTATGGCTTGGAATAATAGGGGCCATCCTGTGGGTCATACTTATCCTTTGGTACGTTTCCAATGCAGCATAAAAAATAAAAAAAAATACCTGCCGTAAGCAGGTTTTTTATTTATTCAACTATAGGTTTTTCATCTCCATTTAATTCAGCCATTCGGGTTCTAATGATATGTCTTATTTCCCAAGCGCTTCGCTGAACATAATCGTTTAGAACTGTATATTGATAGAGATCAGCACTTTCAATTTCCACTCTTCCTTTAGCGAGTCGGGATTGGATGACTTCCTCTTTTTCCCACTTCCTATTTCGAATTCTCGCTTCAAGGGCTTCAATAGATGGAGGCATGAGGAAGATAGTTACTAATCCAGGATCATCTCCAACGGCCTTAATGACCTGAGCGGCGCCGCTTGTTTCAATCTCAAGGAAAACGTTATAGCCGCTATTTCTTAGCTCTTCAACCTTGTCTCTTGGAGTGCCATATTTATGGCCAACAAATTCGGCCCATTCGAGAAAATTTCCATCTTTGATATTTTGTTCGAAGACCTCATCGGTCACGAAAAAGTAATCTCTTCCATCCTTCTCTTTAGGACGAGGCTCACGGGTGGTCATCGAGATAGAATATTTGAGGTTGAGAGAGCGGTCAGCCATGATGTGTTTACGGACTGTCCCTTTCCCCACTCCCGAAGGACCACTTAGAATTATTAGTAAACCTTTATTCTCCATGTAATGTATATTATAAAGAAGTAGGATAGCTCTTTTCAATTAAATATTAAAAAGGATTGGGATATACTAAAAATATGAAGATAAGTGCAAATTTAATTGAAAAAATTGCAATAGAAGCGCAAAACTCCTATCAAAACTCATATATTGAGAATATTTCTCTTGTTTCTCCATGCGATTTTCTCTTTATTTTCTCAAAAAATAGAAAGGAAAAACTTTTCGTTTCTCTCTTTAATAATGATCCCGCCATATCCTTTATAGAGGAAACCGCTTCCGTCCCTACAATTGAAAATAAGGATAATGAATGGCTAAGAAAAGAGGTGAGAGACTCTTACGTCAGCGATATTCACTCTATTAAAAACGATCGAATCCTTGAAATAGATTTAGTGCATGTCGACGATCTCTTTAATAAAGAAGAGAGACATTTAATAATTGAGCTCATCCCTCTTAAGAGCAATATCATCTTAGTAAATTCAGACTACCAGGTAATAAAGGCAATCCATTATAGAGATGAATTAACTTCCCATCCAATCGTAGTAAATCAGAAATACGACTTCCCACAAAATTCCGTAGTGCCAGATAGGGATGATGACTTAGAGGAGTATCTAAAAGAAGGGATAAGTAGATATAACGCCGCTCTATCAAGAAGACATAAAAGCATATACTCTCCGCTATATAACTATGTGAAGAGCCGTATTAAAACAGATGAGAAAACCAAAAAGCTCATGGAGGAGAGAATTAATGATAAAGAAAGCTCGCTTAGATATAAAGACCTAGCGGATCTCATCCTCACATACCAGAGCGAAACCGAAGAGCTAAATAAAATAATAGAGGAGAATAAGGACCTATATGATAGTCTTCTTAGCCCAATTGAAAATGCTAATAAGCTCTATAAAAAATACCATAAACTTCAAAATGAGCAGTTTGTTTTTGCCTCGGAAATTGAAAGATTAAACGCGGAATTAGAGAGTTATCAAAATATAATAAACCTATTTCCATACTACACTAATGAAGAATATATCGACATCGCAAGTCAGCTCCATTTCCAAATTAAAGGCGTTAGGAAAGACGTTAAAAAGAGAAGGCCGCTATTCTATTACGTCGAATATAATGGAGTGAAAATTGCCTTTGGAAAGAATAGCGCCCAAAATAATTATTTAACCTTCAAATTTGCTCAAAAAAATTATACATTTGTCCATATCGCAGGCTACTCTGGAAGCCATGTTATCGTGTGCTCAAGTGAGCTAAATGATGATCTATTAAAGGAGGCCGCATCAATCTCAATAGTCCTCTCGGGACAGGAAAGCGGCTCGGTCCACTACTGCCAAGTAAAAGACACTAAAAAGGGAGATAGAGAAGGCTTAGTCATAATGAAAAGCTATAAGAAATATCACGTAAATAAAATAAAAGAAGAAACTAAGCTTCTTCTAAATAATATGAAACCTTATATAAAAAGTTAGGCCAATTACTTAATAAAAATCAAGGTGCCTAACGAGAAAATCAACAAAATCGGTTTGAGCCTCGTTAATAACATATCCAGTATAAAAGATATACATCGTTGGATAATACGCTTCTTCCCCATAGTTAGGCCAAGCGTAGTAATCGGTATCCTCATTATCATGAGTAGTCGCATTTACGAGATAAATCCAGTCGGATTCAGTAGCATTTATCATATCGATATAATAGATGATTATGGACTCAATTTGAGCATACGCCTCTACGGTTTCGTGTGCATCATTACATTCTGCGCAGTCACTACTACCAATTAAAACAACAAGAGTTTCATAATTAACAACGGTTTTAGTGTGAAGCTCTTCGCAGCTAATCTCGATAAGCTGCCCTTCATCGGCACGGGGAAAAGGAACCTTAATATCTGGATCGACACAAGAAAAAAGGCATGGAATAAGAAGTAAACTAGATAGAAGCGCTTTACTTTTCACTATTTTCCCTTTCTAAGAAATCTTCTCCCTTAATGGCTTCATGAGTGGATAGATCATTAAATTCTTGCTGTCTAAGGGCCTCATAGAGCACAATAGCGACACAGTTAGATAGATTAAGGGAGCGGGCATCCATCTTCATGGGGATACGAATTAATCTATCTTTATGCGCTCGTAATATATCATGAGGGATTCCGGTGGACTCCCTACCAAACATAAATCAGTAGTCAATGTCTTTTTTAGAATAGTCAAACTCAGAATACACCTTATTTGAGTAGCGGGTGACATAGTATAGGTTTATATTAGGATTTTCTTTAATAAACTCATCATAATTATCATAGTAATGATAATTAAGACTAGTTATATAATCGAGTCCCGCTCTTTTAATATCCTTCTCATCAAGGGAGAAGGAGAGGGGACCAATAATGTGAAGCTCACTACTTGAGGCACTACAAGTTCTCATTATATTGCCGGTATTAAGGGGCTTCTCAGGTCTATATAAGACGATATGAATCATTAATATCCTCGAGCTTTTCTCTCGGCTTTAATGACTGGCTGAATATTCTTTTTATAGCTCTTTAAAGCGTTCGCTATAATCTTTTTTGCTTCGGTCGCTCCAAAGGACTGCTCGATAGCAGTGGGTTTACCTTCAAGCTCTTTATAGACGGTAAAGAAATGCTTTATCTCATCCATAATGTGAGAGGGGAGCTCGCTTAGATCGTTATAGATGTTATAGAAGGGGTCAGAGGTTGCCACTGCAATAATCTTCGTATCTCTTAGCCCTTGGTCCACCATGTTAAGAACTCCAATAGGACGAGACTCCACTAAAGATAAGGGTAAGATTGGCTCACTTGAAAGAAGAAGGACATCAAGTGGATCATAGTCTTCTCCATAAGAAAGCGGGATAAAGCCATAGTTTTGAGGGTAAATTGACGAAGTAAAGAGAATTCTATCAAGAACGAGTAGACCTGTCTCCTTATCAACTTCATATTTTGCTTTGCTTCCCTTAGAGATTTCAATACAGGTCACAAACTGATCTTCACTGACTCTTGAGGGGTTAACATCATGCCATGGATTCATAATATTTTTCTCCTTTTTTTGAGGATTTAAAATTTATTAACAATTTTAAAAGACAAGTATATTATAAACATATGCGAACTAAAAAAGCACTCATTTCTTTAATGGCGGTCTTACCGCTAGCTCTCTCTTCATGTAATAGCGAAAAATATATCGATTTATATAACTATGACATAGATAACGGAGTTAATTATGTCAGTGTCAGCGGAGAAACACTAATCTCAATGGTAAATTCAGAGATGGAGTTTTTCCTTTTTGTCCACTCCGACTACTGCTCTCACTGCCTCGACGCCGATGAAACCTTCAAAGAAGTGATGGAGAGCGAGAAGTATCATAACACGGTTTATATGTGGGAGGTTGAAACCTCAACTGAATATTACTCTGTGTCAAGTCAGATACCAGGAGTGCTAAATGAAGAGGCGGTTACTCCCCAGTTTCGTATCATCCAAAATGGAGAGCTAATAACAGCTATTGACCCATCACGATTCTATAATAATGGTAGGTTAAAGTCCACTTTGAGATATTACTTTGAATTTGCCTCGCTTTATACCTTATCCTTATCGTCTTCGTTTGAGCAGTTTAATAGCGACTTTGATTCATATATGATGCTTGTTTATGACGGCGCTAGCTCTGAATCCCTTAATATTTATAACTCGGTTTATAATGAAGTTAAGAGTAAAAGCACTCCAACGCTTTTCATTAACCTAAACCAAATTGAAAATAGTTTAGAGCAAAATCTTGTTAGTATGGGAGTGGATATAGAAAAAGATTCTCTTTATTACGTCGAGAATCTTACTATAACCAAGGCAAGTTATGATCTTACAAAATCCACGATTACTGATTTTGTGGGATTGTATAATTAGCAACTTTTAAGCGGTTAAGGGCTCTATCAAGAGCTTGCTGCGCTCTATCAAGATCCACTGTTGGATCTTTTTTACTAAGATGATGAAGAGCTCGTTCTCTAGCTAGGAGCGCTCTACTAACATCTATTTCTTTATCGCTCTCTATTGAATCTACGAGAATAGTCACTTTGTCCTTCTTTACATGAAGGACTCCTTTGCCTACGGCAAAGCGGTAAGTATTCTCGCCGTCCTTAAGGTCAAGCTCGCTAATCGCCACTGTTGAAATCATCTCCGCGTGCTCCGGGAGAATACCGAGGCGATAATTATCGCTTTGAACACTGACTAAACTAGCATCCATCGTGAGATACTTTTTAGTGGGTGTATAGATTTCAACATTTAAGACTGGCATTATAGTGTCTTCGCCTTTTCTCTTGCGTCCTCAATGGTTCCAACATAGAGGAATGCGGCTTCTGGAATATCGTCCGCTGCACCATCTAAAATCGCCTTAAAGGAGCGAACCGTGTCTTCTTTTTTCACAAAAATACCATCAATTCCGTTAAACTGGGAGGCCACAAAGAAGGGCTGAGAGAGGAAATTACGAATTTTTCTTGCCCTTTCAACCGTTTTTTTATCTTCTTCGGAAAGCTCATCCATACCTAAAATAGCAATAATATCGCTTAATTCCTTGTATTTCTGAAGTATTTCAATTACTTTTTGAGCGACTTCATAATGCTCCTCGCCAACGATTGAAGCGTCAAGAGCAGTGGAAGAAGACGCAAGCGGATCCACCGCAGGATAGATACCAAGAGAAGCAATCGACCTATCAAGGACAGTAGTTGCATCAAGGTGCGAGAAGGTCGTTGCTGGGGCTGGATCAGTGAGATCATCCGCTGGAACATAGATAGCTTGAACTGAAGTAATAGAGCCATCTTTAGTGGAGGTAATTCTCTCTTGGAGTTCGCCCATCTCAGTAGCTAATGTAGGTTGATAGCCAACAGCACTTGGCATACGTCCAAGAAGAGCGGACACTTCACTACCGGCCTGAGTGAAACGGAAAATATTATCAATGAATAGGAGCACATCTCGATGCTGATAGTCACGGAAATATTCCGCCATAGTGAGACCGGTAAGACCAACTCTCATTCTGGCTCCCGGTGGTTCATTCATCTGTCCAAAGACAAGCGCAGTGCTATTAATAACTCCGCTTTCGCACATTTCGTAGTAGAGGTCATTACCTTCTCTACTTCTTTCGCCCACGCCCGCAAAGACGGATATTCCGCCTTTTTCCTGAGCAATGTTATGCATAAGCTCTTGAATTAAGACTGTTTTCCCAACTCCCGCGCCGCCAAATAGGCCGATTTTTCCGCCCTTTACATAGGGGCAAAGAAGATCAATAACCTTAATTCCAGTTTCAAATATCTCAGTTTTAACTGACTGATCTTTAAATTCAGGAGGATTTCGATGAATTGACATTCTTTTAGCGCTTGCGACATCTCCAATTGGTTTCTCATCAATTGGCTCGCCAAGGACATTAAAGATTCTTCCAAGGGTTTCATCGCCCACTGGAACCTGAATAGGAGCCTCTAGGGATATTACTTCCATTCCTCTAACTAGGCCTTCAGTTGGTCCCATAGAGACGCAGCGGACGACATCATCACCGATGTGCTGATTAACTTCCACGACTAAATCTTTCCCATTTGGGAGAGGAATCTTAAGAGCGGTTAATAGCTCTGGAAGGGAGGTATCCTTAAACCTCACATCCACAATTGGGCCAACGGCTTGGACAATTGTTCCTTTAATTTCACCACTACCTTTAGGCATCTATATGCTCCTCCTTATCTATCACGGCTTGCCGCGACAATTTCAGTTATTTCTTCCGTTATCTTACCCTGACGGGCTTTATTATATTCAAGGGATAAGTCGCTAAGAATATCGTTAGCGTTATCTGAGGCATTATCCATCGCTTGGGAGCGGGAGGCATTTTCACTAAGCTCCGCCTCGAGGAGTTTAGTGTGAACCGTACTTGATAAATACATCGGAATAAGTTTATCAATAATAGCTTTCTTATCCGGTTCATAGATGATGTATTTACTATCTTCACTCTGCTCCGAGTGAAGTGGGAGAAGAGTGAAATCCATAGGAGAAAAAGTTATCGAATTTTTATAATGAGTGTAGATAATATGAATCTCTTTATACTCGTGATTTAAATAAGCGTTTACTAGATAATCTCCAATCTTTCTGACGTCATCATCGTTTTGAAAGGATGAGTATTCACTAAAGTCAGTGTTAATATGAAGGTCACTATTCTCATAGTGAGCAAGGCCTTTTTTACCAATCACCATAAGGGTATCGTCACTAGTGACGATCTCCTCTACAAACTTAAAGAGGTTAGTGTTATAGGAGCCGCATAAACCGAGTGAGGAAGTAATAAGTAGATAGAGATTGCCTTTAGCCTCACTATTAGTTACCACAAAGGGAGTGTCTTTAACGTTACAGCTAGAGAGAAGGGAAGAGGCCATCTCTTCAAGTTCATCGATATAGTCTCTATTTGAGAGCATTCTATTTTTCCATCGATTTACTTTTACAGTGGAGACTAGTCCCATCGCCTTAGTGATCTTTAAAACACTTGAGACCGATTTAATACGTGATTTAATAGCGATAAGTTGCTGGGCCATAATTACTCTTTTCCATATAGGCTTAAATAGGCTTCAATTGCCTCTCTTAGTTCTCTTTCTGTTTCCTCTGATAAAGCCTTTTCAGTGTTAATCGCATCGAGTATCTCTTTATGGTTATTAGTGACGTAGACATAAGCGTCACTTATAGTGTGACTGACGTCACTAATAGGGCAGTTATCAAGATATCCATTCTTTCCTATAAAGAGCTCAAAGATTTCTCTATCAAATGTACAGGGCTTATACTGGCCTTGCTTAAGGATCTCCTCAAGTACCTCGCCGTGCTTAATAATCTTAACAGTGGAGGCATCTAGGTCCGAGCCAAACTGAGAGAAGGACTTCATCTCGTTATAGGAAGCGAGATCAATCTTAAGAGAACCACTGACCTGTTTCATGGCTTTATACTGGGCCGCGCCTCCCACACGGGAGACGGAAAGTCCAACGTCAATCGCTGGTCTTTGACCGGCGTTAAATAGGTCGGTTATAAGAAAGATTTGTCCATCGGTAATTGAGATAACATTAGTTGGAATATAAGCGGAGATATCTCCCGCCTGAGTTTCAACGATTGGGAGAGCGGTAATAGAGCCGCCGCCGTTTGCTTCATTAAGCTTACACGCTCTTTCAAGGAGTCTTGAGTGGAGATAGAAGATATCACCAGGATAAGCTTCTCTTCCAGGGCTACGCTTAAGAAGAAGCGAGAGAGCGCGGTACGCTACAGCGTGTTTACTTAAATCGTCATAGACGATTAAGACGTCCTTACCTTGATAGAGCCATTCCTCAGCCACAGCGCAGCCGGCATAAGGAGCAATATACTGCATTGGAGCGGATTCACTCGCGGAAGCGCTAACCACGACTGTATAGTCAAGAGCTCCGTGCTGCCTGAGTTTATCCACAATTTGAGCAACCGTGGAGTTCTTTTGGCCAATAGCGACATAAATGCAGAGTACGCCTGTTCCTTTTTGATTGATAATTGTATCAATCGCTATTGCGGTCTTACCGGTTTGTCTATCTCCGATAATAAGCTCACGCTGTCCTCTACCAATGGGAGTGACCGCGTCAATCGCTTTAATACCGGTCATTAAAGGGGTATCGACTGATTTACGCTTAATAACTCCTGGGGCAATGACTTCAATGGGGCGGGTACTTTTAGTTTTAATAGGGCCTAGGCCGTCAATTGGCTCGCAGAGAGCATTGACCACTCTTCCGAGAAGAGCGTCCCCAACGGGAACCTCCATCACTGCATTACTCTTTTTAACGATATCGCCTTCCTTAATCTTATCGGCGTCTCCAAGAAGGACCGCTCCGACATGATCAGGCTCAAGGTTCATGACCATTCCGCTGACTCCATGAGGAAAGATAAGAAGCTCTCCAAGCATGGCTTTTTCTAGGCCATATATAAGAGCGATTCCATCACCTACTGAAATAACTGTGCCCACATCAGCATTTTCAACCTTGTGGTCATAGTTTTTAATCTTCTCTTTAATAAGAGCGCTTATTTCATTTGGTTTAATATCCATCGGCATAGGTTAGTTACCTCCCCTCAATAAATTTAGTTTGAGATTTTCTAGTTTGTTTTTAATAGTGCCGTCATAGACTTTATCACCGATGAGGACTTTGACCCCTCCAATAAGGGTGTTATCGATGACGTTTTTAAGCTCGACTTTACGTTTCTCTTTTTTAGAGATACTCATCTCTACTTCTTTTATTTCATCACCAGTAAGAGGCTCCGCGGAATAAATAAGTCCTTCCTTCACGCCTATTTTTTCGTTTATTAGAGAAATAAAGTCGTAGAGGATCTCCTCCACGTTATCGATACGGTGATTATCACAAATCACAGAGATAAAACTAATCATGTAAGGGTGAAAACCCCCTAAAGTCTCATTAATTAGTTCAATTTTCTCTTCTTTTGAGAGAAACGCTGACTGAAGAGCGCGGCTATAATCCTGGTTTTCACTAAAGATTGTGATAAGAGCTTCCGCTTCGTCTTTATAGGAAAGATAGTCTTTCTCGCTTTCCACGAGTGAGTATAGCCCAACCGCATATCTTTTAGTTAGCTCGCTCATCATCGCCCTCGCTTAGTTCATCAATAAAGTCTTTAACAAGTTTCTTGTTGTCTTCGCTGGTAATATTTCTCTTAAGGAGCTCGCTAGAAGCGTCAAGAGCGACGTCCACCATTTCCTTATGAATCGCGTCAAGAGAGTCGGCTTCTTTTTGCTTGATCTCTTCTTCCGCTCTTCTCTTCATAGCTTTACTCTCTTCCTCGGCGTTCATGACGATGATATTTGATTCTTCAATCGCCTTTTCTTTCGCTTCGGTGATGATCTTATTAGCTTCTACCTTGCTATCGAGAATGAGCCTTTCGCTCTCTTCGATGTTCCTTCGGCTGATTTCGTTATTCTCCTCCGCTTCTTTGATATTCTCCTCGATGTGATCTTGTCTCTTATTTAGCATCTTCTTAACAGGCTTATAGCCAAAGATTAAGAAGACCACGATTAAAACCACAAGGGCAAGGAACTGCACAAGGAAAGACCAGAAGCTCGGAATGAGTTTCTCTAAAAAGCCGTTAAAGAGTTCACTTAAATCAGCAAGAACGATCATGACATACCTCGACTAGCCAACGAAGAGCACTAAGATTGAAATAACGAACGAATAAATAGCGGTCGTTTCACAGAGTCCACAACCAAGAATAAGAGTGGTTCTTAGTTTGGAATACATTTCTGGGTTACGGCTCATCCCATCGAGGGCTTTCACACAAACCCACCCTTCACAGAAAGCACTAGGCATGGCTGCGAAAATGGCAATCGCCGCACATAAAGCAGGACTCATATTATCTACCTCCTTCTAATGATAGTTTTTCTTCTATTTCTTCTGGGGCTTCCTGAGAGATAAGGATCATCGAGAAGAAGATGAAAACAGTCGTCTGGATGAAGCCGCAGAATAAATCAAAATAGCAGTGAAGAGCGGGAGCGACAAATGGAGCAAACCAAATCGAGCCAAGCCCGCTTTCCACAAAGGAGAATACCGCTGCCGAGGCATTCTCAAGAGCGTTATAGACAATAGACATAAGGACCCATCCCGCGACCGCATTACCAAATAGACGGAAGGTAAGGGAGATGAGAGGGGACCACATACTGATTAAGTTAATAGGAAGGAAGATGGGGTTAGGATCAACGTATCGTTTAAAGTAGCGCCACTTCTTATAGTAAATTGAGGTTCCATGAATCATAAGGAAGGTCGATAGACCAAGGGATAAAGGAACCGCAAGATTAGTAAATGGAGAGGGAAGACCAGTCATTCCAAAGATGAAACCGAGGAAGAGATAGATGGCGATGATCATGATATAACCACCGAATCCTTCAAACTGAGGTCCCATCATATCGCGAACGAGCCTATCAAAGAAGGTCACTCCCCACTCGGAGAGATAAAGGAGACCTTTAGTCTTCTTTAAGGGGTCATGATGCTTTGCCATATAGCCAACGATGAAAGTAAGGATAAGGATAATGACCATGCAGATAAGAGAGGTCCATACTTCCCCAGCGATATCAAAATCCATAAAAACGGATAATCTCTCATTAAACTCTTCACTAGCGTAGACTAACATGTGGCTTTTTTCTCCTTATGAGCGTCGATTAGATGAACGATAAGTAAGACCACGAGGCTAACTAGATAAGCACAGATAAAAGTAATCGGTTCAAAGACGTGAAATTCTAAGCGGTAATATAAATAGCCAAAAAGAAAGACAATACCTACCACAAAAACAAGTCTCACAAACATAAGAGTGATAGTTACGGTCTCAGAGGTTTTTCTAGAGGAAATATTTTCGGTTAGGCCTAGTCCAAGGTAGAAGAGGGCTCCAACAGCCCCTCCCACTAAAATAGAAATTGGAAACTCTTTCTTCCCGATAACAATAAGCGGGATACAGACAAGAAAAGCGAAAAGGACAACAAGCGCTGTCCAGATTGAGGTCTTATAATTTTCAGAGAGAGATTTGTACCAATTTTTCACTTTTTTAACTCATTTACGCGAAAAATATTTTACTATATTTTCCGTGTACGGACAAGAAATATCGGCAAAATCGGCGTCCCGTTTCCACTAAATAAGGGGGTTGAAATAAATCGTAGATTTAACTACAATAAAGATAATGAATTACATAAAGAGGTAAAAGAATGTCTTTTAAGATAGTTTTGAATGACGAAGAAATTACTAGGGATGAGCCCATATCTATCCTTGATTTAATTGGAGATGATAAGAGCTATATTTGCGCGCTTGTTAATAACAGCGTGAGGGAGCTTACCTATGTGATAAGAGGAGATGCCACTGTTGTGCCCCTTACCACGAGCCATAAAGAAGCTCAAAAGATTTATGAAGCTTCACTCCGCTACCTCATCTCTATGGCGATGCGAAATATTCATCCTAATTATAAAATCCGTTTCTCAGTCAATGTTTCTAGATCCCTATTCCTTCAGGTTTTAGAGCCGAAGGTGATTGTCACTAATCAGCTTATCATGGAGCTAAAAGAAGAGATGAACCGCTTAGTAAAAGAGGATCTCCCCTTTACCCGCTGCATCGTTTCTAAAGCCGAAGCAAAGAAGATATTTGAAAAAGAGGGATATCAAGATAAGGTCGATATCATGAAATATAGGCCTGAGAAGACCGCCCACTACTATGAATGCTGCGGCTATAAGAACTACATGTATTCAAGAATGGTTCCTTCTAGCGGTTATCTAACGAGATGGAAACTTAAGTTCTACTCCCCTGGAATTATTATTCAGTATCCTCGAAGCGAGCTTGACGGACAAATCCCCACCTTTGAGGACACACCAACATTTGGGAGAACACTAAAGAGAGCCCATGAATACGGCGTAGCCACTAATGCCTCCACCGTTGTGGATATCAATGAACACATTAAGGAAGACGGCATTATTGACTTCATTAATCTCTGCGAGGCTAATCATTCCCGTCAGCTCTGCGAGCTTGGTCAAAGAATTGAAGATGATATCGAAAATATTAGGCTTATCTGTATCGCGGGGCCGAGCTCTAGCGGTAAGACTACCTTTGCGAATAGACTTAGAATAGAGCTTCTTTCAAGAGGAATTCATCCCGTTAGAATATCGCTTGATGACTACTACCTCCCTAAGGAGCTATGCCCGCTTGATGAAAATGGGAACTATGACCTAGAGTCAATCGATGCTCTTGATATTGATTTATTTAACGATAATATGACCGACCTCATCTCAGGGCTAGAGGTACAGCTTCCTAGATTTGATTTCCAGCTTGGAAAGAGAGTGCCGGGAAGAGTGCTTCAAATCGCCGAGAATGAGCCGATTATTATTGAGGGAATCCATGCGTTAAACGAAAAGATGTCTAGATCTATTCCAAATCACCAGAAGTTTAAAATCTTTATAGCCCCTCAGGCGCAAGTGAATATCGATAACGAAAACCCATTATCATCCACAGATATTAGACTTCTTAGAAGAATGGTAAGAGACTACCAGTTTAGAAACTCTTCCGCGGAAGAAACTATATCCAGCTGGGACTCTGTTCGTAAAGGAGAGTTTAAATGGATATATGACACGGAGGAAGGAGCTAACTTCGTCTTTAATAGTTTCCTCTCCTATGAGCTATGCGCGATGAAAAAGTACTGCTTACCGCTTCTAGCCATGGTAGATAAAGACTCGCCTTATTACCCCACAGCGGAAAGACTTATCCGTATGCTTAAATTCTTCGTCGATATGCCCTCTAAATGGATACCATGTAACTCTTTGGTCAGAGAGTTTATCGGCGGATCCTGCTACGAAGGATATGAATAATAAATAGGTCATAAATAAAAAAGCTGGGCAAAAACCCAGTTTTTTTATGGTTAAACGAGATTATTATTTACGGGATGCTCGCCTCGCTTTTAAGCGATTAAGGTTATAGACCTGAGACTCTGCGACTGTCTGCTCGTGGTTAAAATGGAGAATAGGGAGATACACTTTTCTCATATTTTCGTAGCTACTAAGTGCTTCTTTAGCGGCAATCTTAGAAAAGAAATTATAGAAGATTTCTTCAAGTCTAAAGAAAGTCGAATAAACGCAGGTCAAAGTTTTATAGTAGAAGAACTGATCGTCTTTATAGATAAGTGTGGGGGTTGAGTGAATGAGCTCGCTTGATAAATCATAGTCCTTACTACATTTCTCTAGGCAGGCAAGTTTTTCGATTCCATCGCGGAAATTATAATGAAGTGACTCTTTTTCTTCCTCGCTTACCCCTTTAATTTCTGTAATCCATCCGTATTCAATCCACTTCTTCATATCCTTACTCTTGAGGCCAAGATCTTTCATTTGCTTTTTGATATCCTCAAAGATCTTATCAGTTGTCTCCTTATCGTAGAAGTTACGATAGGCCTGGCCGTAAAGGATATGGCGGTTATAAGCGTCCACGGCCTCGTCACCATATTTCTCGAGGATAGCGAGAATACACTCGCACTCATGAAGGGTTCTCCAGCTTGAGAAGGCCTCGCTTTCATGTCCCTCTACAAGTAGCTGGATAGAGGTAGAGGCAAGCTTAGCGCATTTATCAAAAATATCGAGCACTAAAGAGGTACGTGGATCCTTTTTTGAGAGAGTTTGCAAAGTATTTAAAAAGAAATTTAGATAAACCTGAATGGTGGATATCTGGGGAAGAAACTTATTTGAGTAGCGTTTCTCGCTATATCTAAAAAAGGAAAGGGAAAGGTATTTATCGGCGACCATAATCGCAAAATTCTTTTTAAGATTTTCGTCCTGCTTCACGCTCTCTCTTCTTTCAGGAGGGATTCTTTTAAAATAGTAGCTCACTTCGCCAATGACATAGAAGACGTGGTCCACTGGGTTATTTCTCTCAAAGCTTGAGAAGATATCAGAGGAAGAGGCATCTTTTATGATGTCACATGATAAAAGATAGACCTCATAAGCATAGTCGAGATCAACATCACTCGCTTTGGCTCTTTCAAGGACTGAGCGAAAATCGTCTTTTGATAAAGTAATTATTTTCATAGTTTTATGTCTAAATCAATTTTACCAGCAAGAGAGAGTAAATGCACATGAATGTCTTCTTCGCTAAGAGACGTAGTCTGTTTTATGTAGTCTTTATATGCTCGAAGCTGGTTATAATAAGCCTCATCTTCTATATTATTCGTTTTAAAGTCAATGATATCGATTCTATCTGGGCTAACTAGCATACAGTCTATGACTCCGGTAAGGCCGTTTTTTTCATCATAGAATTTAAATTCATGGAGGACCTCTTTATTTTCGACATCTTTAAAGATGTCGAGGCTAAGCATATTTTGAATATGAGCGATGTCTTTTTCCTCTAATCCTGGGAATTTAGAAAAGTCAGGGCTAGCAAAATCAAGGTGCTCTAAAACGTAGTGAAGCTCGCTTCCTCTTCTAAGAGCGTTCACATCCACTTCTTCCTTCATCTCTTTGGAGGCGTGGGTGCGAGTTATGAGTTCATAGTCAGGATTAATAGAGGAGATAGTAATAGGTTTCACCTCACTACTCTCCTCACCGCTATAGTTAAGGCTATTGTTTTTAGGCTCGACTCCTTCGTTTATTCTAAAATCATATGGATTATGATTTAGAGCAAACTGAATAAACTGACCAAAGTTTTTCGCGGTGTCTAAAAAGAGACATGATTTCGTATCATCTTTTAGATAGATGATATTCTCATCTTTAGCTCTAGTAAGAGAGACATAGAGGAGACGGATTTGCTCGTAGAACTTATCGAGTTTCTCGTCATTACTGGTTTTAATTTGAAGGAAAGAAGAAACATATTCTTTTGACTGCTTCCTATAGGGGAAGAGAAGGCCGTTTTTCTTTGTTGGGGTAATGTATTTCGGAGTGGGGCTACGGAAATTATTCCCGCGTGGCGCTTGGTCAAGGAAGGGGAAATAGCAAATATGATACTCAAGGCCCTTGGCTTTATGAATGGTGGATAAGACCACCGCGTTTTCAATACTTGAATCAGATGGGATCTCAATAGAGACGCTATATTTATCGATATCATCGTAGTAGTCCACAAACTCTTTAAGGGTGTAACCTAGCTTTTCCATTTCTAGGCTATTAGAGAGGAATTTATCAAAGAGAAGGGAGTTTTTAGAGTAGGACGCTAGAGAAAAAATAGTCCCAAGAAAATCAAAATCACGGTAGAGGGCGAGCATAATTTCTGAAAGTGAGAGGGAATTTACTTGATCAGAAATGTTTTTTATTTTAAGGAAGAGTTCATCGCTTTTAATAAGCTCTTTATTTCGGAATAACTCATATAAATGGGCATCTTTATTTTCCATTTTGACAATTGGGGAGCGGTAAACCGAGGCAAAAGCGTGATAGAAATCGTTACTATATTCATCAATAGAAATAAAATAGACAAGTTTTACTAGGCTTTTGATAATCTGTTTAAATGAATAGTCTATTGAGTCCTCGTCTTTTTTTATGATGAGAGGAATATGCTTTTCATTAAACACTCTTTGAATGGAAGAAAAGTGAGTGCTCGCCTGAATAAGGATAGCAAAATCGGAGTATTTCACTACTCTTTCTTCTCCTTCGTCATATATCTTCTCTTCATTATTTATTCTCGAGATGATGTCATCAGCGATGAGACTAGCTTGATAGTCAAAGATAGAGGGGGCGGTAGGGTCATCGCTCTTTTCAAAGTGGAACTGGTTCACTGAGAAGCCGTAGTCTTTCTTTAAGCTGTGATCTTCATAGTCTTTTCGGGCGTAGGTAAAGCTATGATTTCCCTTTTTATAGTCGATTGGAGAATATGAGGAGACCATGCTCGCGGGGCTCATAAGAACAGAAAACATCGTATTCACACCCTCTACGATTTCTTTTCGGCTCCTGTAGTTATCGTTCATATCGATCTCTTTGCCGCCTTCTCCCGCTTTATAGAGATTAAACTTCTCATTAAATATCTCACAGTCCGCGTTTCTAAAAGCATAGATTGACTGCTTGATATCTCCCACCATATAGACATTATTCTTACTAATTGCGTCAATTACCGATTCTTGGATATCATTAGTGTCTTGATATTCATCGATAAAAATATATTCAAATGAGTCGCGTAATTCACTAGCGACTTCGGGGTTATCTCGTAAAATAGCGCTCGACATAAGGGAGATATCAGAGAACTCAAAGACATTTAGACTTCTCTTATATTCAGTGAGCTTATCGTCGACTTCACGAGCGATATTAACAAGAGTCTCCGCTTCGTAGCGGTGAGACATATAGTCTCTTACAATTTCTTCTTCGCTTTCAAAACTAAAGAGTGGTTTAAGGCTTTTAATGTAATCACTAATCGTATCGTTTAAGGCTTTATCAGCGGCGGCCGTCTCATCACTATCGTCTTTGCTCTTGGCGGGTTTACGCTTAAACTCGATGTTATTAAGCGCGTCCGCAAGCTCTTCGTAAGTTTTTCTTTCTCTCCCATCATCAAAGTAGAGGACACTATGAAGGTATTCATTAAGCTGGTCCACTAAGCGCTGACTACTTAGGGAATTTGGATTATTAACAATATCGAGATAATGGTGAAGTCCGCTAATTGTATCGCTTACAACTTGCCTTACTTTTTCTCTTATAAAACCTTCATTAAAGAGACTGATGCAGCTTTTATAGTATTCATCTTTATTTGAGGTGAGATGGGCTTTATTAATGATGTCGCTAATGGTCTTTTTAATCTCATCATCGTTTTTATAGGAGTAAGCGGTATAGATATCAAAGAATTCCTCGCCTTCCTCCCTGTCTGAGTCAAGATAGTCACATATTGTCTCCTCTAGGATTTCATTTCTTTTAATCTCGATAATTCCTTTATCGATAATTGAGATATCTTTATCGAGTTTAATCGAATCAAGATAGGAGTATTTCTTCACGATATAGAGGGCAAAAGCGTCAAAGGTTTCAATATGAGACTGATCTATCTTAGAAAGAGATTCACGGACCTTAGAGTCTTGACTTTCCGCGATAGCTTTTCTAATTTTACTCTTCATCGAGTTAGCGGCGGCGTCTGTAAAGGTTAGAACAAGGAACTTATCAATAGGAGTGTCCTGAGAGACAAGCTCTATAATTCTTTCCGTCATGACCGTGGTCTTACCGCTTCCCGCGCCGGCGCTCACTAAAATATTAGTATTTGGATACCCTTTTATCGCTTCACGCTGAGAAGAGGAGAAATTAACACTACTCATTACTAGCCTCCTCTAGCTCTCCGCCTTCTTCGTCCTCGTCTTCACTATTTACCTTGCTAAAGCGGTAGCATATGTCTTTATAAGGGCAGTCCGTACAAGCGCTTTTTGACTTACTATAAAAGATTGGACTAATAGAAAAGTCGTTTTTAAGAATTCTATTTCCGAGGTCTAGATAGGTATCTCTTGCTATCTTTTTATAGCGCGCAAAATCATCGGCGCTTGAAAAAGCGCTTTCCCCTCGAGTGGGGTATTTAATAAACGATCTATCAGGGTCAAAAGAACTTACGGCTTCTTCTTCATCAAGAATCTTTCCTGTAAGGATATAATAGTTATCATTTTCGTATGGTTTAGGCGGAAGATATCTTTGATAGAAGACGCCTGCGATATCATAGCTTGATAAATGCGAGTCAGGGGACTCTGATAAGAGAAGATAGGTTGGAAGCTGAAGGCTTTCGCCCGTGCTAATCTGACTCTCCTTAAATTTCATCTCATAGGATTTATAGTCAACGATATAGGCATAATGGTTATCCGTAACTATCGCTTTATCAATTTTCCCGTTTATTTCTATTTTTCCTTCATCATCAATTGGGAAATGATCGACATAGGTTTCAGCATACGTATGGGTTAATTTAGTTCCCATCGCGGCGTCATGAACCTTAAAGGTATCAAGAAGATGATGAATCCACTGCTTAAGATTAGTGTCAAGAAGGATCATGTCACGAGTGTCAAACTTATCCGCAAGTTTAAAAACCGCTTCGCTATAGGCCTCTTCAAAGTCAAAAGATCCACCTAGTTTGTAATACTGCTCGTAGACCTCGTGAGCGATAGTTCCAACATCTGCGCTAAAGGTGTCTTTATCGTCTTTTATTCCTAGTATATAGTTAGTGTAATAGGCAAAGGGGCAGCCTAGATACTGCCTAGCGCCGCTATATGAGATATGAACTTTATTTCTAGATGCATCTTGATCTAAACCAGAGAAAGTATAATCATAGGCACCATAGATATTATCTTTAAATTCAGGGCAGTAAGTTCTCAGAGAACTTACATTATCACTCATCTGAAGATAATTAGAGAGTTGATCCTCCGCTTTACAGGCATTGATATAGGCGTATTCTTTTGAGAAGTATTCACTAACAAAGTGGTCTTTAATAAAGTTTTGACTGATGAAATCAGGATCAACTGGGTAATACTTATTGGCAAAGACATATTCAGAGAAAGAGAGATGGATAGTTGAAGCAGAGCATAAGAGCTCTTTAACATCCGCTTTTCGGCTTTCATTAAGCTCGTTAGCGCTAAAATATCCAATGATGCTTTTTTCATCTTCTGATAGATAAGAGGTTTCTTTATTCTCTCTCGGGTAATAGTCAAGTGCAAAGCCGAGCACAAAAATATGATCGCTAGGATTAAGGGTGGGGCCGCTAATAATATTAATCGCGCCGAGGTAGGTTTCAGAATGAATAATCTCTTCAGAAAAAACCTTCTTAAAAACTAAAAGCTGCTTATCTAGGGAAAGAAATTTAAAAGAATTCTCACTAATTAGATTAATTAGGACTCCGTAATTAGGATCCTCGCTCCAATTTGACTCGAGATAATCAGTTGCTAAATCTAGGTCCTGACACTCCTCAAGTTTTTTAATAAAATCAAGACAAATTGGCGCCGTATTAAGAGTTTTTTGCACTAAATGATTGATTTTTAGATTAAATATTGGAGCGTATTTCACGAGGAGATAAGTATAGTCCTTATTTTCAAAAGTGATATAGATATTAGAGGGAGAAACGCCCTGACTTATGAGGGAGCTTATCTCGTTAAGGACATAGAGCACCTCGTCATCCGCGTCCACAAAATAGTCAACGTCATAGTCTCTAACGGGCTCGATATTAAGTGTAGTAGGAAAATCTAAATTAAGCTTACTAAAGTAGCAGTCCTCCGGCCTATACCCTCTAAGCTCTTTTTCTCTCCCTTCATAAATAAGCTCAGGAAAGAAAGGCCTTTCAACGGGATGAACAAGCAAAGACTTTTCGCACTCTTCTTTATAGGCCATAATCCTCGCTATTTTAGGGGTTATCGTGCCCGCTCTCGGCTCCTTTTTATCTAGATACGGGAAATAGGAGACGATTTCCCTAGCAAAGTCATAAGTGAGATCAAACTTATCAATAAGATAAGCGATATAGCTCGAATCATATTTATTTAGAAAAGAGTGATAAAGCTCCTCTTTAGATACAATCTTCACATCACAAAAACTATCTTTAGCGCGGTAGTCACTAAAGAGATAGCGGTGCGCGCTAGAGGGGGCAATAACGAGAAGTTTCTTTTTCATAGCATTCACTCTAGCACACAAAAAAATAGCTCGTAAAGGGCTATTTTTTTAATTTAATTTATACTTGTATAAATAAAATTATAAATTACTCGCTTACTTTATAGGCCTCAGTGGCCTTAACGGCTTTCTTCCAGCCAGCGATGTATTTATTTGCTTCCTCCCTAGTGATCTCGCTTGTAAAGGCTCTTTCTACTTCGTGCGTTTTCTTAATCGATTCAATAGTAGGGAAGTAGCCGGTATATAGACCAGCGAGGTAGCAGGCTCCTAAAGCGGTAATCTCTTTACAGGATGTTCTCTCGATATAGATACGAAGAATATCCGCTTCAAACTGAAGGAGATAATTATTTTCAGTGGCCCCTCCATCGACGCTGAGAACTGGAATATCAAGTTTTGTCTCTTTCTTCATGACCTCATATACATCAGCGCACTGATAGGCAATACTATCGAGAGCGGCTCTTATAAACTGATGTTTATTCGTGCCTCTCGTAAGACCAAAGACCGCGCCTCTTACGTCATCATTCCAGTAAGGAGTTCCTAGTCCCACAAAAGCGGGGACGAGATAAACGCCGCCGGTGGTGTCGCATAAATAGGCTTCCTTTTCGCTCTCATCCGAGGTTCTAATCATCTTCATCTCGTCTTTTAGCCACTGAACAACCGCGCCGCCAATAAATACGCTACCCTCTAAGGCATAGGTAATTTCACTACCCACCTGCCAGGCAATGGTGGTCAATAGACCATTTTTAGAGTAAACCGGGGTCTTTCCGGTATTAGTGAGCATAAAGCAGCCCGTTCCATACGTGTTTTTCGAGTCACCTTTTTTAAAGCAGGTATGACCAAATAAAGAGGCCTGCTGGTCTCCCGCGACTCCGCATATATGTAGATTCTTATCAAAAAAGGAGGCTATGCCGTAGTCATAAGAAGAGGGACAAACCTTAGGGAGCATGTGGCTAGGAATCTTAAATAAATCGAGAAGGTCTTTATCCCACTCACAAGTATTGATATTAAAGAGCATGGTCCTAGAAGCGTTTGAGACGTCCGTTGCAAAGATCTTACCTTCGCTCATCTTATACATAAGCCAGGTGTCAATCGTTCCGCATAAAAGCTTTCCCTCTTTGGCCTTTTTCTCTGCGCCTTTGACGTTTTCTAAAATATATCTGATTTTAGAAGCACTGAAATAAGGGTTAATAAGTAGACCTGTTTTCTTATGGATATATTCTTTCATAGCGGTGTATCTTTCGCAGATTTCACTACTTTGACGAGACTGCCAGTTAATCGCGTTATAAATCGGAAGACCGCTTTCTTCTTCCCAGACCACGACTGTTTCTCTTTGATTAGTGATTCCAATAGAGTCGATACTAGAGTAAGAAATATTAGCTTTAATTAATACTTCATTCACCACTTCCACGACCGAGATCCAAATCTCTTGAGGGTCAATCTCCACCCAACCTGGTTTAGGGAAATAGTTTTTAATTTCCCGATACGCACTCTTAAAGATGTGACCATTATGGTCGAAGAGAATGGCTCTTGATGAGGTTGTTCCTTGATCAATTGAGAGAATATACTTCCCCATTAATTACCTCGCTTTAGTGGACATTAGTTTTTCAATATCATTTATTTCTTTTTTAATCTCAGGAGATAAAACCTCAGCGCCCCAATCACGGATAACGACGTTATCTTCGATACGAACGCCGATGCCAAGCTCCTTAAAATATAAACCTGGCTCTACGGTAATAACATTGCCCACTTCAAGAGGTTTATCTCTTCCAAAGCTCACGTCGTGAGTGTCGATTCCTAGATAGTGAGAGACGCCGTGATAATAATATTTTCGAATATCATCGCCTGGCTCCATGAGCTTTAGGCGGATACATTCCTTTCTAAGGAATTCAATGGTGAAATCATTAAGGTCCTTACAGGATAGACCCACATGCGCATATTCAATTACTGCTTTATTGCAGTTAAGAACCGCTTCATAGACTTTACGCTGCGTCTCATTAAACTTTCCGCTTATCGGATAGGTACGGGAGATATCCGCGCAGTAATTATCTTCTCTATATCCTAGGTCAAATAAGACGAGATCTTTATCATCAAGCTTATCGTTTTGCTGAGGATAATGGAGGCATGTCGCATTTGCTCCTCCCGCGATAATAGAGGGGAAAGAGAGCTCTCTTCGATTATCTTTTCTCCCGTAGTAGGCAAAGTCATCAGAAACTTCCCATTCATATTGGCCCCCGTGAAGATTAGCAAGAAGATGCATGATTCCTTTATTCGTGGCCTCTATCGCTTTCTTAATTAAATCGATTTCAAACTCGCTTTTAATAAGTCTGACACTTGTTACTAAGTCCTTACCATTTTTAATGGTAATATAGGGGAATATCGCTTTGATATCAGAGGCGAGATCTTTAGTAAAATAGGGCTCTCCATCATTTTTAGTGCCAATCTTCGTCTCGGGAGTAAGGTCGAGATAGATTGTATTAATCTGACCGATATCTCCAAAGTGCCCCTTTAAGATACTATCAAGGGTGGCCTGAAGAGTGTTAGAGGTCAAAACATTATCGATATGAGAGATATCCTGAGCCTCTTTAATCGTAAGTCTCTTCCCAGTCCACTTCTCTTTAAGCTCGCTATACTCATCGACAAAGAGATAAGTAAGCTCTACTCCAATTCCTTTAATAAGGAGGACCACTGAGTTTTCCTGCCTAATATTAGTGAGGTAGTAAAAGGAGGTATTTGTGACAAAGGGGAGCTCCTCATCCTCACTTGAGATTTTCGTGACACCGGCGTGTACGATAAGCGCGGAATTTTCCGCCATTAATTTGAAGACTTCATTTCTTCTTCTTTCTAGTTCATCCATAGTTTTATTTTCCTTCCTTTATTTTATTAACCACTGGAATTATAGCCTCTTCCACGGCGCTTTCTACTAGACCCGTGTCCATAAGAAGCGTGTTATCGGGATTAAGAGGGATATGGGCGATAACATCATCTAAAGATGATGAATGGCCATATAGCTCTATTTTAGAGCCGCAGTCAGGGCAGACGATATAAGACATATTTTCAATTACTCCGCTGACCTTTATATGCATTTGCTCCGCCATCTTTATCGCTTTTGTAACAATTAGTGAGACTAGGTCTTGAGGAGACGTTACAATATAGAGCTCATCGATTGGGAGAAGCTGAAAGATGGAGAGAGCAATGTCTCCAGTTCCTGGAGGCATATCAATAAGAAGATAGTCGAGATCTCCCCAGGCGACATCTTCATAAAACTGTCTAACAAGGGAG
This sequence comes from Coprobacillus sp., assembly GCA_021203805.1. Taxonomy (GTDB): domain Bacteria; phylum Bacillota_I; class Bacilli_A; order RFN20; family CAG-826; genus JAJQAP01. The sequence continues at coordinate 35,013 of JAJQAM010000046.1, read as the reverse complement.
GCAAGAAGCGGGCCTCTCCAGATAATAGGCTCGTCCTCTTTCTCCATGAGAAGATTAGAGGAGACCACTCTTATCCCGGAGTCAGTCACCTTAGGATAAAGCGAGGTGCCATCGCTTGATAGCATGCCCTTAAGGCCAAAAGCCTTAGGAATAGAGGGGCCAGTTACATCAGCGTCCATAATTCCCACTTTATAGCCGTCCCGAGCAAGATAGACCGCCACTAGCGAGGTAACATACGATTTACCCACTCCTCCCTTACCGGAGAGAATAGCGATAATTTTTTTGATGTTTGAGTGCTCGTTGGGCCTAGCTTTCTCAGTGCGTGAGTCACAATTTTCGACATCACAGGCTTCACAGTTATAATCGCAGTCTGGCATTTTATACCTCCCTATATTCCGCTTTATCAAGAGCCCCGTTAGCGGCACTTACATAGGTTCTAAGAAGCCTACCTGCTCCAAGCTTAGAGCCACCGAAGTAGCGCACCACAATAACAAGGGTATTAGTAATCTCTTTTTTATAAAGAAGCTCAAGGATGGGACGACCGCTTGTTCCACTTGGTTCGCCGTCATCATTACTTTTAGAGGTTTCTCCTATGCGGTAAGCATAGACGTAGTGAGTGGCTTTTTTATATTCTTTTTTCGTCTCCGCTAGAATAGCTTTGACCTCGCCTATGTCACTAGCGGGATAAACTAAAGCGATGAATCTAGAAGAGAGAACCACAGTCTCATCACTACTATTAGATATAGCTTCTTTCATAAAACTCCTCCATTATAGCGAAATATTAGCTTAAATTAAAGTGATAACACTTTACTTTAAAAAAGTGTATTATTCTATATATGCATTTCTCTAAGAGCTACTGTCCAAACTGTGGAACGGAGTACGATGAGGTTGGGGACGAATGCCCTAATTGTCACGCCGAAAATACATCAGCTGCCCGCTTCGACGGATTTAATAAAATGATTATGGTTACTCCCGCTAAGGAAGTAATAGCGTTTCTTATTGGACTTGTTGGATTAGAGATCTTTGCCCTTATCACTGAGGTTATTATTATGGGGGTAGCAAGTGATAGCGACTTCCTCTATACTAACCAGGCCTCCATGACCATCAATATTGCAGCATACGCTTTAGTGATGGTGTGTCTCTTTGCTCTTCTCTTTAAGGACCGAAAGAGCTTTTCTAAGGCCTTCACGAAAGGTGAGACGTATCTATATGGATTTCTTGCCTTTATTGTCTTAATCTTAGTAACTGGGCTTTACTCGATGATTATTAGTCTTTTCTACACTACGAGTGGAAATAATAATCAAAGTAGTATCAATACCTTAACAGAGCTATATCCCTTTGCCTCTCTTCTTGTCTTTGGTCTTATCGGACCCCTTGTGGAAGAGACAACCTATAGAGTGGGACTATTCTCCTTTTTAAGGAGAATCAATAAGTGGGCAGCCTACCTACTTACCATGGTGATATTTGCTCTTATTCACTTTGATTTCTCAACCCTTATAGGCGGATGGAATGAAGAGCTTGCTAATGAACTGATTAACTTGCCTTCCTATTTAATTGCCGCAGTTATCTTCAGTTTCATATATGATAGAAGGGGATTTGGAGCGAGCTTCTTTGCTCACTTCCTCAATAACATGATTGCCGTTATTATGATACTTGTGGAGGTCAGAATGGGCGTATGAATTTCCTAGCGATGATGAGAAACGGCTCAAGAGTCTCAGACTTCGTGATTAAAATAATTGCGATTGTTTGTATGACGATCGATCATATCGGTTATTTTTTGGCTTACTTCTTACCGCTTGAGGGAGCGGTTTATACGGTCTATATGGTCTTTAGAGCGATTGGAAGAATCGCGCTTCCCTTGTTCTGCTTTTTAATCGTCGAAGGAACACTTCACACCCATAGCGTCGGTAAATACATCATGAGACTCGCTATTGTTGGAGCGGTGGTTCTCGTCTTCCAGATTGTGACGGAATACGCGCTTAAAGACTTTGCCGCTCTTGAGCATATGGGAAATATCTTTATTGATCTCATCCTCGGAGTGCTCTTTGTCTGGTCGCTAGAGCAAAAAAGAAGTCCTAAGCTTAGACTTCTTGTTCTTATTCCAATAGCTATTGGAATTCTCTCCTATGTCTGCTTTGCCATTGAGGAGGGAAATAGCGATATTACCAGTATTAACTGGTATCCTTATTACCTTAGAACTCAGTACGGCTGGTACTCTATCGCAGTGGTGGGCTGCTTCTACGCCGGCTATAAGGTCACTCAGGTCTATTATAAGAATAATCCAATCGTTAATATCACTTATGATGATGAAGGGAACGAGGTTCCTGTGGTAGATGAACATCCTGAGGAGTATCCTAACTATAGAGTGCTTATTAATGCCTATGGATGCGCTTTCTTTGTGATAGTAACGCTTCTGCTATGGGTTCTTGGAATGTTTGCACCGGCCTACGACTGGATTGATAGCGCCTATGAGACTTACTCTATAATCGCTATCTTAGTGCTTCTCTTTGCCTCGGGAGAGAGAGGCTATAACGCTAAATGGTTTAACTATAGCTCCTATGCTTACTATCCGGTCCATCTCGTGATATTATATATCATATTCTGGCTTATCGTTTAAGGAGGAAAAAGTATGATAGTTCATATTGAAAATGAAGAGCAATTTAATGAAATAATTGCGTCAAACCCCACTGTTTTAGTGGATTTCTTCGCTAATTGGTGCGGTCCCTGTAATATGCTCTCTCCTGTCTTAGAGGAAATTGATGAAAAGGGAGAAACCGAAGCGGTTATCGTTAAAATTGACACCGATTTAGAAGGAAATCAATCTCTAAATCAGAGATTTGGAATTAGATCAATCCCCACTCTTATCCTCTATAGAAATGGGGAAATGGTAAAGTCATCGCTTGGCTATATTCCTCACGATAAAGTGATAGCATTTATAAACGAGTAAAAGATAATATTCGCCCCTTGCGTTCTTGTCTCTCTTACTCTTATAATATATTCACTGATGCAGGTGTAGTTCAGTGGTAGAACATCAGCCCTCCAAGCTGATTACGCGGGTTCGATTCCCGTCACCTGCTCCAGGAAAACACTAGGATAGTGTTTTTTATTTTATAAAAAAGATAAAATAGAGATATGAACTACGAGATAATACTAGCCACAAATAATAAAGGGAAGGTAAAAGAAGTCAGAGATATACTTTCTCCCCACGGGATTATCGTTTATGGACTAAGCGACCTTAATTTAGATATCGAGATGAATGAAGGTGACTCGTCCTATGAAGAAAACGCTCTTATAAAAGCGGAGGCGGTCAGTAAATATACATCTTACCCAGTCCTCGCGGATGATTCGGGGCTAGAGGTTGAAGCACTAGAGGGTAGACCGGGTGTTCACTCCTCTAGGTATATGAAAGAATGCGGGTCAAATAGGGCCGCAATGAATAAAATAATTGAGGATTTAGCGGGAAATTCAAATAGAAAAGCAAGGTTTAAGTGCACGATGTGTCTCTTAAACGTTGAGGATAAGCCCCTTTATTTTACTGGGGAAATAGAAGGGGAAATCAGCGGCGAAATAAGAGAGGGAGAAGGCGGCTTTGGCTATGACCCTATCTTTTATGTAAGAGAGGAAGAAAAGGCATTTTCCGAGCTTAGCGAAGAGGAAAAAAATAAGATCTCCCACCGCGCAAGAGCGCTTAAGAAGGTCTTAACTTATCTTAGGATAAACGGACTAATTAGTAAGTAGTCTACTTGTCTTCTTTATAATACTGATGGAACTTATTGCGGTGGACTAGAAGCATTATAAGTCCAAGAATAAATAAAACAATAGTAAGAGGACCAAAGATATAGGGAAGATAGCTAATATCAGTAAAGAAGATTACTAAGAAGGTATTAACAAAAGAGAGGAAAGCAAGGACAAGGCTCAGCCATCCAAGCGATACGAGGGAATTCATGAAGGAATATAAGCTACTTCTTGAGTGAAAGATCTCGTTTTTATTTTTAGGCTTTTTCTGCTTAGTAAAATAGGAGTTAGTGCCGTAGCGGCCTACATCTTTTGATGTATCGAAAGCGGACACCGCTCTCGTAATAAGAGCCTCCCCTGTTTCATGATTTATAGAGATAACGTTATAAGTGTCACCACTTGGGGAGTAATGCTCGCTCATAGAGAGAAAGCCATTTAATTTATTGCACTCATTAGTTACCTGACCTACTAGCTCCACTACTCCGCTATTATCTTTAGCCCTAGTGCTAATTCTCTCTAGATATTGAAGAATTGAGATCTTAAACTTAATGATATCAACGATCTGACTCATATAAAAACGAAGACCATCAATTGTATAGAATAGTCCCTGATTAGAGAGTTTATGAAGGAGCATTGAATCATAAACGTTAAGGGTTTCGTTCACTCTTCGAATAAAAGGGACGAGTTTAGCGGGTCTATTTTTAAGATACTGCACGAGATCCTTTTCAAACATGATCTGTGCGTTTTGGATTTGAGGAAACTCCATAGTGGAAAGATAAATGAGGGCAATAATTCTTCCTTCACGAGCGGCGCAGCAGGACTCATCGATTTCAAGAATGTCCGCAAATTTACGGTAGGCCATCTCATAGTCATTAATCTTCTCTAGTGTGTAATAGGCGTCATGAAGGAGAAGAGAGATATAAGTATCAAAAAGCTTTATGCCCTGTTTTGTCTTAAACTCATTAAGACAGTTAGGGCAAATCGCGGTTTTTTCTTCGGGATTAATAAAAATAGGGTCATCCTTAGAATGCTCTTTATGACAATAGGGACAATAGGCTTTCACTAAATCCATAACAAGTGATTATAATAGCAAGTAAGTATTATTTAAAGAAAAATAAAAAACTAATCAATTAGTTTTTGTTATCACTACCAATTAATTTCAATATAATAATGGTATGAAAATTTCCCTCTCTAAAAAAGACATAGAAGAATTTAATAAACTCGTCGACGCTAAAGAAGTCAATTTATCGGTAGCGGATATGCTAAACGAAATGTATGGCGACGGCTTTTATATTGATGTCAGCGAAGAAGAGGAAATGGATAAACAGCTCGTTTATGAGACGATGATGGAATACTATCAAATCGATCTTGAAGATGAAGAAAATAGCGAGTTAGGAGAGAGATATTTTCTTAGTCAACTTCACGAGCTAGATATTAATGAATACAGAGAAAATCCATTCAATAACCTTTTAATTAACAAAGTAAAAGAGGGAAATTTAGAGCTTACCTATCTTCACTACGAGCCCTATGAGCCCTTCCCGCTTAGTGAGATCAAAGTGGATGAATCTTCTTACTTTGAGGAGTACTCTCAGATAGGCTACTTTAAAGAGGAATATAAGTATCTCGCTCTTATCGATAAAGGGGTAATTTGGATGAGTATCAATCCAAATGAAATCGAAACCATGAAGGAGATGATAAGCGAGGCAAGGGGAAATGTTCTTGTCTGCGGGCTTGGGCTAGGCTATCTCCCATATATGCTCTCCCTTAAAGACGAAGTGAAAAATATTGTTGTTCTTGAGAACAACAAAGAAGTCATTAATCTCTTTAACGAGAATATATTAGGCCGTTTCAAAAATAAGAATAAGATTAAGATTCTCTATCAGGACGCCTTTGTCTATCTTAAAGAGGAGCTTAGTAGAGGAAAGTTTGACTATGTCTATTCCGATATGTGGCATGACGCGGGAGAGGGTCTTCCAATGTATCTTAGGATTATTCCCTTAGAGGAAAGATATCCTCATATTAAATTTAGCTACTGGCTTGAAACCTCAATGATCGCCCTTGCGAGGCGCTGCCTCATAACTAATCTTTTTGAAGAGATAAATAAGCTTGATGTGAGCTATACAAAACACGAGAATTTCACCGATATTCTAATCAATAACTTTCATACGTATCTCCTTAATAAAGAGATTTCTTCATATAACGATATAAATGAAATGCTAAAAAGCGAAAATATTAAAAAACTCCTTATCGGAGTGATGAAAAAATAGCAAAATAAATCCTATTTACTTAGATTTCTTTGTTTTAGAGTCTTTTTTAGGCTCGTTTTTACTCGTTTTTTCAGTAGGTCTACCCATAACCGCAAGGATAGGGATATCATCATCCTCTTCCTCGACTTTCGGAGTAATCTGAAGCTTCTTCACGGTTCTATTTTTATCCGTGGCGATAACTTTAAGGCCCACGCCGTCAAGCCAGACTTCATCCCCAACATTAGCAAACCTATCATCGAGAAGCTCAATCATAAAGCCGCCAATTGTGACATACTCGGTATCGATCTCGTCGTAGTCGATATCAAACTCAGCGCAGAAATCTTCTAGGTTCATACTCCCGTCCACGATGAAGGTGCCGTCTGTCTTTTCATCGAGAAGCTCTTCAGGGTCATCAGTCTCGTCCCATATGTCGCCAACGATTTCCTCAACGATATCTTCTTTAGTAACAATTCCCTCAGTGCCTCCATATTCATCAAGGACCACTCCAATATGAGAGTGATGCTCATTGAAGTAAGCAAGGATATCATTAATTTCCTCTGTTCGAGGGAAAATAGGGATATTTTCAATAATTGGGGTGATATCTTCCTTTTTTTGAATCTTAAGAGCGATGAGATCTCTCATTCTAACGTATCCAATAATGTTATCAATACTCTCTTCATAGACAGGGATACGGGAGTGAGCAAAGGCTTTCTCATCAGAGAGAATCTTAGATACTGATTTTGTTTTATCAACGGCGTAGATCTTAGCTCTAGGGGTCATAATCTCATAAAGCTCTGTGGTGGCATAGTCAATTGCCCCTCTTAGCATTTCCGCTTTTTCTTCATCAACGGTTCCTTCCTCTTCAATCTCATCCACCATCTCTTGTAGGTCTTCATCATTAGTGACGTTTTCCTTCACATTATTAGTAATAGGGTAAGTCACTAAAGAGCCAAACCCACCGACAAGATAAGTGATAGGAATAGAAATATAATAGAGGACATTAATCACCCGGGCGTAGAGCCTTGCTAAGCGGTAATTATAGACTTTACCTATGGACTTAGCGATTATATCGCCAAAGGCGACCTTAAAGATGAGAGCGATAAGAGAGAATATAAGACCAGCGTTAGCAGCCGACATGCTCCAGTCATACTGCGTGGCAATTAACACTCCTAGGAAGGTGGCGAAGATATCAATACCGGCATTACACACATCGTTATAGAAAAGAATGGTGGAAATCGTCTTATCATAGTGACGCTTTAGTTTAGCGGCGGTCTTATCTTTTTTATCGCCTTTTTCCGCAATTCTTTCCATCCTTGATAGGGTAACAGACCCGTACGCCATATCCGCCACCGAAAAGTAAAAGGAGAGGAGGATAAGGACCACGATAATCACAGTGTATAAAGCAACAAGCCCAGCGAAACTCATAAGACACTATCTCCCACGGGTGCTGGATTATTTTTATCCACGAGGACATCAAGGACATCCTCAAGGGTAATCATTCCAATAACCTTTTCTTCTCTATTTTTTACGATAGCGAGATGGATTTGCTCGCTATTCATCGTATTAAAGACTTCATCAATTTTTTCGTCGTCATAGACAAAAACAGGCGGGAGAAGAACGCTTCTCACATCCACGTGGGGATCAAGTCCATATTCCTTAAAGTAGTTATTAATAGAAAGGACTCCCACGATATTATTCTTCCTTCCGTCATAGACAGGGAAACGGGAGTATTCATTAAGTAAGATAAAACTATTAACGTATTTGGCGTTTAGGTCTTTCGCGTCAATTGACACCATCTTATTAAGAGGAGTGTAAACCTCAGAAGCGGGAATCGTGTCAAAAGAGAAAGTTCTATCAATTAGGGCAATCTCATTATCCTCAAAGAGCTCTTCTTCTTCATTATTAAAGTTTTCGGTAGAAAGCGCTTCATCTGCTTTTTCAATGAAGTCTTCCTTAGTCAGGATAGACTCATCCTTAAAGTGGAAGAGTTTTTGCACTCCCTTAAGCATAAGACGGAATAAGATGGCCACTGGCCAGATGATAATAGACAGGATAAAGTCCGGCCAGACTAGGACATAGACCATGACGTTAGGAATCTTATCGGACAGGATTTTAGGAATCGTATCCGAGAAAACGTAGACAATAACCGCCATCACAATAGTGGCGACAATGGCCTCTAGGGTCTCAGCGTTCTCTCCCTTAAACATGCCGTAGAAAACCATGGCCCCAAGGAAGGACATAAGAGTTTGAATGGCGTTATTAGCCACTAAAACAGTGGTAAGCGTATTATCAAACTTATCTATAAATCTTGTTATTAATTTCGCAGTTACTTTGCCTTTATCGGCTAATACCTTAAAGTGATATTTATTGCAGTTATCAAAAGCGTTTTCGCTTCCTGAGAGAATCCCGCAGACGATGACCATTAAAACAATGAGAAGCCAGCAGGCCCAGTTAGGCAAAGAAAAAATCGAGCCACTTGACGAAGCATCTTCGGCAAATATGGTCAGACTACTCAGAGGATCTATAGGAGCATCAGCTAACAGTTCAGGTTCCATTTTTTTATCGGTTAATTATTGTAATGTAAACGCTTATAATTATCAAGTATGAATTATTAAATAGATTAATAATTATTACTGGCAGAGGAAGGGGGATTCGAACCCCCGCGAGACGTTAATCTCCTAGCAGTTTTCGAAACTGCCCCCTTCGGCCGCTTGGGTATTCCTCTATGCGATTGATTATACCATAAAAATAGCGACTTTATGTGAATATTTATTATGGTTTTCTTTATGAATGGAAAATTCATAAAAAGTGTTATAATATGCCTATATGAATCAAGCAAATGTTTATATCGACTACTGGAACTTTAATGATTTGGCCTTCGATCTCCTTTTTGGTGTGATTTTATTCGCTCTTATTGTTATCGTGGCCTTTGTTATCTCCTTTTTCGCTATCCGTCATCATAATAAAGCAAAGCAGGACCAAATTCTAAATGAGTCTAATACCTCAAGAATTTATATCATCGACTCTAAAAACGAAATGGTGACCTATTTTAATAAGACGAATCTTAGAAGTAAGGAAACAGTGGACACGATTACCTTCTTTAATAGCTTTCATCCTAATGACTCGGAAAGAGTAAAAAAATGGCTAACCGATATATGCACGGACCCGAAAAGCGTCGAGCACTACCTCCAAGCGGACATCCATATTAAAAAAGATAAGACTAACTATTTCTCGCTTCTTAAATTCCTCCATTACGACAAAGAAAGCGGGCTCATCCATCTAGAGTCTCATATTCTTAAATACATTACTCCTCTTAACTCTCCAAAGAAGAAAAAGAGCTATAAAGGAAAAACAGGTATTACCGATCAAAATACAATTTCAAAGCAAATTAATAGCATGAAACATACCGGTGGATATGCCTACTGCGTCCGCTTCTTCCATCTTAAGCAGTCGGTTTTAAATACTGATAAAGAGGAAGGCTTTATCGCAATGACCCTTAGAAACGAGATCTATCCATTTGCAAATGACACCCGTCATCCCCGTAAGATTCTAGAGATGAATGAAAACGAGCTCTTTATCTTTGACTTTACCACTAGTAATACCGATGAAGCCCTTCAACTCGTCTCCTCCGTTATCAAAGCGCTTAATAAAGCCATTGAAGTAAACGGCTTTAAAGAGAGACTCACCTATTCTATAGGTGTGGTTCCTATCTCCGCTTTCTATCATAACTATAATTCACTAGTAAAAGAGGCGCAAAGCGCAGCGACCTACGCTCATCAGGAAAGTAAACCCTTCTATATTTATCAGACTATCTCTTCCTATCAAGAGACGAACTTCTCTCAGTATGAAGAATATATTAATCGACTCATCAAGAATAATCTCATGCACTATGTCTTTAGACCGGTTGTGGACTCTAAGGAGAAATCAACATACGGCTACTTCTCTGACATTAGGCTCTTTGACACGCCTTTTGTGAACTTTGAAGAGACAATGTATTATGCCTATGAGCTTAATCAAAATAGAGATCTCTTTGCCAAGGCTTCAAGGGGCTTAATAACTAAATACACAATAGAAACCCCAAATAAAAAAGCGAGACTTTTCTATCCTGTCTCGATGGTCAATATCAATAACATTGTGGAAATATTCCCGCAGATCCCGCGTATTGATGATATAAATCTCGTCATTTTACTCAGCGAGCAAGATGTCTCTCAAAACGCAGATGATATCGAAGTGTTTAGTCAGAAGATGGATGAAATCAAGGCCCTTGGATATGAAGTCGCGATCTCGATGAGAGACCGTAACCTTCTCTTAGACACGAAGATATATCGTAACTTTGACTACTTCGTCGTGGGCTCCTCTCTTATCGGAGAGGTCAAAACTAGTAATAAGACGAGGCTTTCAATTCACTCGCTTCTCGAGTCCCTTCTTAAATATAAGAAGCCAATCATCGCCACTGATATCGATTCTTGGACCACGATCGAATTAATAATTCGATCAGGAATTGATTTAGTTTCAAGTGACGTTATATCATATTATAGCGAAATGATTCTCCCAATCGAAAAGAAGAAACTCGATAAGATAGCCCAGATTACTAAGTAAATATAAGGAGCAGAGTATGGAAATTAAAAATGAATCAATAACCCCAAGAGAAGAAGACTTTGCTAAATGGTACACTGATGTCTGTAAAAAAGCCGAGCTTATGGACTACTCCTCAGTGAAAGGTTTTATCATATATAGGCCATACGGGTATGCGATTTGGGAAAATATTAAAGAGCATTTAGATAAAAAGCTTAAGGAAAGCGGACATCAAAATGTCTATATGCCGCTTGTGATAAATGAGTCCCTTTTTAATAAGGAAAAAGAGCATGTAAAAGGCTTTGCCCCAGAGACTCTAATCGCCACTATCGGAGGGGAAGATAAGCTTGAAGATAGGCTCATTATTAGGCCAACTTCAGAGGTGTTATTCTGCGAGTACTACTCAAGAATTCTCTCCTCATATAGAGAGCTACCGCTTCTATATAATCAGTGGTGCTCAGTGGTGAGATGGGAGAAGACCACAAGACCATTTTTAAGAGGAAGCGAGTTCCTCTGGCAGGAAGGTCACACTCTTCACGAGACCGAAGAAGAGGCCCGTCATGAGGCCCTAAATATCCTTGACGTTTATGACACAATGGCAAGAGATCTCCTTGCTATTCCTTTTTTAAAAGGAATAAAGTCTGATAAAGAGAAGTTTGCCGGAGCGAAAGAAACCTATTCAGTCGAGTCTCTTAATCCGGATGGAAAGGCCCTTCAGTGCGGCACTACCCACTACTTTGGAACGGATTTCCCTAAGGCTTTTAATGTCTCCTATCAGGGAAGAGACGGGAAGATCTATACGCCTCATGAAACTTCATGGGGAACATCTACAAGGCTCATCGGAGCGGTTATCATGATGCATGGAGATGATAACGGCTTAGTGCTACCGCCTTACGTCGCTCCAACTCAGGTCATTATCATTCCGATTGCACAGCAAAAAGAAGGAGTAATTAAAGAGGCGCGCCTCGTCTATGACGAGCTTAAAAAAGCGGGGATTCGCGTTGATATTGATGAGAGCGATGATAAGACAGCGGGCTGGAAATTCTCTGAATATGAGATGAAAGGAGTGCCGATTCGCTTAGAAATTGGTCCCCGTGACATCGAAAAAGGAAATGTGACGCTCGTTAAGAGAAATGATGGAGAAAAAATTACGGTAAGTAGAGATAGCCTCGTAGAATCAATTAATTCTCTTCTTAAAACAATTCATAACGAGATGTATAAGAAAGCAGAGTGCTTCCTTAATGAACACACTAGTGAAGTCCACTCCTACGATGAACTCGTTAAACTTATGAACGAGAACAAAGGATATGCGAAAGCCATGTGGTGCGGCGACCCTGAGTGCGAGAAGAAAATAAAAGATGATACCACCGCGACCATCCGCTGCATGCCGTTTAATCAGCTTCCAGTAGACGATAAGTGCGTTGTCTGCGGAAAGAAGGCCGAGAAGGTCTGTTATATCGCTAAAGCGTATTAATAATTGAAAAGACTTTGTCTTTTTGTTATTATTCATACACGTGGAGTAATACCCAAGTTGGTGAAGGGGCCTCCCTGCTAAGGAGGTAGGCCGGGTGACTGGCGCGAGAGTTCGAGTCTCTCTTACTCCGCCATTTAAAATATAAATAGCCCTTTGGGCTATTTTCTTTTAATTGAATAACCATAATTATTAATTATTGCTATAATAATGAGTATGGATTTAGATGAAGAACTTCTTAATGATTTATTTGACGGCGACTTCACTGTCGTTTTTCAGCTTGAAGGAGGAATGACCAATAAATCCTACCTCGTAGAATCAAGAAATAGTGAATATATTTACTATATCCCAACCGAGTTTGCTCAAAAGACCATTAATAGAGCAAACGAGATGAAGACATCACTAGCCGCGTTTAACGCAGGACTTACGACGATGAGTATTTATTTTGACCCTTTAAGCGGAGTAAAGATTAATACCTATCTCCCAGGAGAGTCGCTTAATCACATAGATGAATTTGATATAGATAAAGTTGCTGACTTACTCCATAAAATCCATAAGCTTGACGCTAGTGGAGTGGGGAGCCTAGACCTAAAAGCAAATATGGAATTCTATCTAGGATTCATCAATAAAAATACGAAACTAGATAAGAGATTTCCCGCGCTTTGGACGTATTTTACTTCGTTTTTGCCTTATTTAGAGAAATTTCCAAAAGCGCTTTGCCATCACGATTTTCAGCGCAGTAATATCATTAAAACAGAAAATGATCACTACTACGTTATCGATTTTGAGTTTGCCTCATATGGTGATCCCATCTACGATATCAGCGCTTTTGCTAATGATAATATGGAAGACGGGCTTAATCTTCTTAAGGCCTACTTTAAAGACGAGATAAACGAGGATGACTATAAGAGATTTTATCTATACAGGCTATACCTCTCAATGCAGTGGTATGTAGTCGCCACTATTAAAGCGGATGATAAAGAAAACGATGCTCTAGGCATCGACTTTAACGGAGTGGCTACTTACTTTCTTGATAACGCCCTTCTCTGCGAAAAAACACTTAAAGAAAAGTTTTAATATACAAGTATATTATTCTACTGATTTTAAAGACTCGTTCATATCGAGTTTTTTTATCTTTGGATAGAGGAGGAGATTAGCGATAAAGGCAATGACAAAGACGTAGACAAAGGTAAGAACATAAGAGTACCAGTTCATATTGCCAAGTCTTCCAAAGTCAAGCCAGACGCAGATAATATAGACAAGTAGCATTCCGACGGGGATACCCACTATCCCTCCAGCCGCGGATAAGATAAGAACTTCTCTTGATGTATATAAGAGGCACTCTTGATCGTGATAGCCAAGAACCTTCAGAGTGCATAGCTCTCTTTCTCTTTCAGAAATATTCATATTAACGAGGTTAAAGAGAATAAGAAGGCATAGTAAGCCCGCTAAAACTAGGACGAAAATAGAAACTATCAGGATAGGACCCGCTACTGATCCATATAGCGGATCGTCCACTAAAGCTATACTATTATCAAGTAAACCAAAGCCCACCATAATCAGAGCGGCGCTTCCCATAACCGAGATAATAGTAAGTATCATATTCTTTTTGTAACGGAATATATTTCTAAAACAAGACTTCATTGAGAACTTAATTCTCTTCCATAAAGCGGGAATCTTTTCAAGGAAGATCTTCTGCCCCGCCTTAGGAGATTTAGGAAGAAGAAGAGAAGCAGGAGACTCTTTAAGATTAGCGTTAATAACGGAGTAGCAAATAAGAAGGACAATCACTAAAAGGGCAATACTTAAAAGGAGCCCAAGCCAGATATTACCGCTAAACATAAGAGCGCCCATATGGAATACGGAGCAATAGGATGGGTAGACAATCGCTGGAACAAGGAAGATACCAACGACTATTCCAATAACCGCTCCTGAAAGGATGACTATCAGGTTAAAGAGGAAATACTTCCAGATAATCTTACCCCTTGGAATTCCAAGCGAGGTATAGCAGCCAATCATCCCTCTTTCATCATTAACCATTCTTGAGGTGGTAATTGATATAACGAGAGAGCACACAAGGATGAAGAAGATTGGAAGGAGAATAGAAATAATAAGCATTTTGTTTCCAAATGAAGTGAAATAGCTATAGCCCACATTATCTTCTAGAGTGAGGTACTGAGCATTAATATCCGATAAAATACCTTCAATTAAAGGGGTTTTTTCATTCATAAGCTCTTTATGCTCCCTTGAAAATAAAGAGCATGAATCACTATTAAAACGAATTGCAATTTCATTAATCGGGGCGCTTATTTCCTCGGGAATCATTGAAAGAATTTCCTCAGATAGACCCATGCTAGAAGCTAGAGATTTAATCGCGCTAAGCTCTTCGTTAAGGGAAGCAAGTGAGAAGACATCATACTCGCTATCGATATATATAATCGCGTCGATATATTCACTTATTTCAGTGAGGTCACTTACGTCCGCTAAGTCTTCAGTGAGCATTGGCTCTCTCTCTCCGGTTGAATAAAGAGGACATTGGACAAAGCCCACTACTGTTAAAGAAACATCGTCCAAGGGATCTACTAAACTAGTGCCAATCGCTTCATTAATTTCATCTACTGCGCTACTAAATAGATTAGTAAAAGTAATAGTATCCCCTATTTCATAGGGGATAAGGAAACCGTTAGGTGTATCAAGAACGCATTCATTAGCGCTTTTGGGGAACCTGCCTTCTAATAGCTCAAGGGAGTTTACTTCTCTATTTTGAAGGTCGCCGTAATATATTCTGGCATTCATCTCGCTTAAGCCTGATACACTATCATCGATAAGTTCCACAGTATAGTCAGCGTTAAAGTAGCTATCAATACAAGCGATAGGATCATCTTCTTCAATTGAACTTACAATCGTCTCGTAGTCATCTCCAAATCCTTCTTCACTTTCGGACTTAATAAGAAAATCGCTAACAAGCTGCTCTTGCATCACCGAGTTATAGCTTTTTTCCATTGCGCTATGGGTGACACCAAGCCCGCTACAAAGAAGAAGAGACAACGCAATTATTGAAATAATAAGGGCAAAACGGCCCTTATTTTGTTTAAACATTCTAAAAATTGTTTTTGTATAAGTAGTCATTACCAAGAAATCTCTTCTATCGGTTTTGGATTTTCGTTAACATCAATACTTTCAATTTGACCATTTTTTATATGGACCACACGATCTCCCATATCCGCTAAAGCAGAGTTATGAGTGACAATAATAACCGTCTTATTTTCATGGCGAGAGAAATCTTGAAGGAGAGATAAAATCATTTTACCGGTGCTATAATCAAGGGCTCCAGTAGGCTCATCGCAGAGGATGATATCAGGATTTTTGCACACCGCTCTAGCAATAGAAACACGCTGCTGCTCGCCGCCGCTAAGCTGCGCGGGGAAGTTATCAAGTCTATCCGCTAGACCAACCTGAGAAAGGACTTCTTCAGGGGTATAGGAATCTTTTTTAAGTTCTGAGGCTAACTCAACGTTCTCTTTTGCGGTTAAATTCGGCATGAGATTATAAAACTGAAAGACAAAGCCTACACTATTACGACGGAAATCGGTTAGCTGTTTGCTGTTATATTTTGCGATATCTTCGCCGTTTACAAATAGCTCTCCACCAGTTGGAACATCCATGCCGCCAATCAAATTGAGAAGCGTAGTTTTACCAGCGCCGGAAGGACCAAGGACCACTAAAAGCTCTCCTTTATAAACAGTGAGACTAAAATCATCAACTGCTTTAACGGGATTAGATCCTGCTTGATATTCTTTAGAGAGGTGCCTTGCCTCTAAAATTATTTCTTTATCCATAAAAACCCTTTATTTCTCTACCTAAAATTATAGCAATTTAAAATGGTTAATTAAATAAAAATGCCTTAAATAAAGGCATTTTAACCTAAAATTAACTTAAAGCAGCATAAAAATAGGGATATAGGGGTTTTAAAAAGAAAAACACCCTAAAAGGGTGATATTTTCTTTGGCTGGGGTACTAGGATTCGAACCTAGGAAATCTTGGGTTCAGAGCCCAATGCCTTACCGCTTGGCCATACCCCAATAATTAAAATGATGATTCAGTTAGACCTTTGGCTTTTTGAATACGATCGTAGTCAGCTAGTCTAACCTCTAAGACACCTTCAACTTCTTCTTGAAGGATGACTTCGACAAGTTGTTTGATGTCATCATAGGCGAGAAAACAATCCGCGCAGGCACCGCTCATGGAAACATAAACAATGCCGTCTTCGTAAGAAATAAATTCAACGTCTCCTCCATCTCGCTGGAGAAAATGTCTAAGCTTATCTAGGGTTTTATTGATTTCTTTAATGGTCTCTTCTTCGGATTTACCATTAGAAACCGCTTCCGTAGTAGGCTCCGCTTTAATTTCTTCCTTATTATCCATTGCCATATCGCCTCGATAATAATTGTATTCTATAACAGGACATTTTCAAGACAATTCGCAATTATATAACCTTCTCGGTTATATACGTCTTTCCTGTTATATTCATAATTTGTGTGATCGGGTTTAACATAAACCCCGCCGGCTTCCCTCACAATAATTTCAGGAGCGGCTGTATCCCACTCCTTAGTGTTAGGGTTAAGTCTATAAGATATCTCGGCTTCGCCTTCCGCTATACGAACGGCTTTAATAGAGGAGCCGCACTGAGCCACTCTCGTAATAACGTCGGAGTGTTTCTTTATTAAATCGCCCTCTGCTTCAGTGAAATGGAAGACGCTAGCAAGACAAAGGAGATTATCTTTCTTGTTATTAACGTGGATAGGAATATCCACGTCATTAACTCTCTTATAAGCGCCTTCGCCTTTAATTGCCCAATAGATTTGATCAAGAGCAGGGATACACACTACTCCAAGAACAATTTCATGCTTATGAATAAGAGCAATATTAATCACAAAGCCGTCATCTTTCGCGACGAAATCTTTAGTGCCGTCAAGAGGATCCGCAATCCAAACATACTCTTTATCAAGACGAGATAAATCGTCTTCGCACTCTTCAGTAAGTAGGCCGTATGTAGGATATGCTTTACTAAGAGTCTTACGAATATACTGGTCTGATTTAGTGTCCGCGATGGTCACCGGAGAATTATCGCTTTTGGTCTCTACAGTAAAATTCTCATTGTAATAGACATCAAGGATTATCTTCTGACAATGCCTCGCGCATTTGATTGCAGTTTCAAGTTCTTCGTGATACATATTTACTCCTTAAATTTAAGTATTTCTGAGTCATAACTCTGCACAATTTCATTAATTTTGTTATAATCAAACTTTTTAAGTGTGGCTCCAGATGCAAGCATATGGCCGCCACCACCTAGCGTAATAGCATAAGGATGAACGGGAATTTCCCTACTTCTAAACTCACATCTCATCGACCCATCATCGTTTTCAAGAAAGAAGATCCATATTGGATATTCAATTAAATTACCGATGGTATTTATATATCCCGCTATACCATTTGTGGTATAACCAAGTTCATGGATTGTTTTGTTATCTATCGCTATATAGATGACGCCGTTTTTACTCGTATTATAGTGAGAATAAATATATTCTCTTATAGAGATATCGTCAATACTTCTTACGTTTAAGACGCGGTATATGCTATCAGGGTCCGCTCCTAGTCTAACTAAATCGCTAAGGCAGTTAAATAATCTTTCAAAGTCGCTGGCGTAGTTACAGCGGTTTGTATCAGTGGTAATACCAAGATAGAGCATATTAGCGCATCTCTCATTTATTACGAGTCCACTTTCCCTCGCAAAATCATAGATGAGCTCACAGGTAGAGCATGCATTAATGTCGTTAACGCTTGGGCCAATAAACTCTTCATCAGAGGGATGATGATCGATATTAGCTCTTTTGGGCGCTAGTTTATAGCGTTGGTCCTCAATCCTTCCCGTTTCCCTACAGTCAAGAAAGAGGGCAAGGGACTTACTTATTTCGTCATCGCTGACCTTATCGCAAGGGCCAAATAAGCACTCAAGATAAGAAACGCCGCTTGAACATAGATAGACTTTTTTAGCGGGGTAATTCGTCTCTATAAGCTCTTTCATCGCCTTAATAGAGGCATAAGAATCGCCATCCGGATTTCTATGGGTAAAGATGGCTATTGAGTCGGCACTAAGAATAGATGACAAAACTTGTTCAAACATCTGAATCTTTATATATTAAAACATACGTTTTAATGAGCTAATAAGTTACTCGGCTTTACCGATGCAGCCAAACATCTCGCAGTGCTCGAGAACCACTTTGGTGATGCCTTTTTTTGCTGGGCCAAGAATCTTACGAGGATCGTAGACTTCGCTGTCACTAGCGACCACTTCACGTAGAATCTTAGCAAACTCAATCTGGCACTCGGTGTTGACGTTAATCTTGCAGGTTCCGCACTGGATTGCTCTCTTGATTTGATAATCAGGAATACCGCTACCGCCGTGAAGGACTAGAGGCATCTGGACGAGGTTACCAATCTCTTCCATTTCTTTAAATCCAAGTTTTGGCTCTCCGTGATATGGGCCGTGGACAGAACCAAGAGCTGGGGCAAGAGCATCGATATCCGTGGCTTTGACAAGCTCAACGCATTCACTTGGAATGGCGTACATGCTTTCCGCTACAACGGTGTCTTCCTGACCGCCAACACGTCCAAGCTCACTTTCGACCGAGACATATGGAGTATGTTGTCTGGCATAGTCCACAACTTCTTTTGTGAGACGGATGTTCTCTTCAAGTGGATACTTAGAAGCGTCAATCATGACGGAGGTAAAGCCAGCGTCTATGCATTTCTTGCACATATCAACAGACTGACCATGATCAAGATGAATAGCCACAGGAACTGTGATGTTATTATCTTTGATGTAGGCTTTTACCATCTCGACGACGACATGAGGTCCTCCCATGTACTTACAGGCACCTTCACTCACACCGAGAATAACAGGGGCTTTGAGCTCCTGAACTTCGTCGAGAATAGCGCTAACCCATTCAAGGTTGTTGATGTTAAACTGACCAACTGCATAGTGTCCTTCTCTTGCTTTGAGAAGCATCTCTTTCATACTTTCTAATGCCATAGGTATATATCTCCCTTTCTAATTAAATATTAAAATCAAGTTCATCTTCGAATTCGGAATCGGATTCTTCACTATCCTCTTCATCCTCATCTCTTTCTTCTTCGCCCTCTTCATCAGATTCTTCTTTTTCAGCGAAGATGCTTTCATACTCTTCTTCTTCCTCTTCACTATCTTCGTCAAAGGTATCGACATCGTTATAGACATCTTTCATATCGATATGAACCTTATCGAAGGTCTGTCTCTCTCTAAGGTCCCAAATGTTTTCCCCGATAGTGACGAATCTGCCATCGAGCATAAAGTTAGTAAAGAATTTTGAAACACGGGATTCAGATTCTTCAATGCTCATCCCACTTTTTTCGACAACATATGCCCAGATATGTTGAAATGAAGCTTGCTCTTTTGTCACGTTTTTTAAATAATCGTAGGCAATATCAAGTTCGTTCACATTCATAAATTATTAACCTCTCTTAATTTTATAACTAAAATATTTTACTATATTTTAATTTTTTATTCATTACATTTTCTCAAGCGGAGTCACTCCGATGAGGTCAAGAGCATTTCTCATGACAATTTTCGCGCATTTAACGAGTGTTAGTCTGTTCCTTGTGGCTTCGATATTCTTAGGGTCAATGATACGGCACTCGGTGTAGAAGCGGTGAATCTGCTCAGCAAGAGACTGGATATAGTTGGTAATGCGATAAGGGGCTCTCTCGCTAGCGGCCGCCTCTACTTCTGTTGGGAAGGAGAGAAGCTCTTTTAATAGATTAAGCTCAAACTCATTATCAAGATTAGCGGTATCGCTAGGCTCTAGGCCTTGAGCCGAGGCGGTTTCAAGAACCGAGCAGAGACGAGCGTGGGCATACTGAGCATAGTAGACAGGATTAGAGGAGGAATGCTCCACCGCGAGGTCTAGGTCAAAGTCGAAATGAACAGAGCCGCTTCTCATCACAAAATAGTATCGAGCGGCGTCTTTACCCACTTCATCGATTAAATCTCTGAGTGTAATGGCGTTCCCAGTTCTTTTTGAGGCCACTATCTCTTCCCCGTCTTTCATAAATCTCACCATTTGAATCATGGAGCACTCTAGAACTGACTCTGGGTAGCCGTGCATCATAAGGGCGCTTTTAAGTCTTGGGATATAGCCGTGATGATCCGCTCCTAAGACATCGATAAGAAGAGCGTGTCCTCTATTTAGTTTATTGACATGATAAACAATATCAGGGAGGAAATATGTATAGCTACCGTCAGACTTAACGATAACTCTATCTTTATCATCCACAAACTTAGAGGTCGCTAGATATAAAGCGCCTTCGTTCATATAGGTGTAGGGTCTTAAGTAGTCTATTTCTCTGGGAATGGAGTTATTCTTTCTAATATCTCTTTCTGAGGTAAAAACATCAAATTTCACTCCAAAATCTTCTAAATCCTCAGTTATTTTCTTAATTTCTCTTCTAATTCCTTCTTCCTTAAGGAAATCTAAGAGGCCTTTCCTATTAAGAAGGGTGGCTCCGTATTCGTTATAGAGCTCCCTAGCGATAACCACGATGTCATAGCCGTGATAGCCGTCTTCAGGTATCTCAAAGTCAAGGCCAAGAATTTCTCTATACCTTGCAAGAATAGAAAGAGCAAGGTTATCAATCTGACTTCCAGCGTCATTTATATAATACTCTTTAGTGACTTCGTAGCCGTTAAAGGAGAGAATACGGGCAAGGGCATCACCGACGGCAGCGCCTCTAGCATGGCCTACGTGAAGATCACCGGTTGGATTAGCGGAGACAAACTCTACGTTAATCTTCATGTGTTTATTTTCGCCTCTTCCGTAGTTAGTATTTTCAGTAAGAATAGTTTTAATTCCTTCACTGAGATAGGAATTCTTTATAAATAAATTTATAAAGCCTGGCCCAGCGACCTCCGCTTTTTCAATTTGATCTTTATCGAGAGTAGAGATTATTTTACTTGCCACTTCCACAGGGCTCATGCCAAGCTCTTTGGCGTATCTCATGGCGACGTTAG
>JAJQAM010000046.1:0-13780 GCA_021203805.1 Coprobacillus sp. | reverse complement strand
GCCACTTCCACAGGGCTCATGCCAAGCTCTTTGGCGTATCTCATGGCGACGTTAGTGGAATAGTCACCAAAAGCGGGATTTTTACTCTTTTCAATGACGATGTCATTAAGGCTAGGATAAATCCCTAATAGGGTAAGACTTTTCTGAATGATTTCTTTAAGATAAAGCGTTATTTCCATAAGTCAAATAATATCATTTCTCCTCTTCTTTATAAAGAAGAACACTTACCAAAGCGGATACGGCTTTCCCCTTTCCAATCTTTCCAAGTCCTTCGTTAGTGCCGCCTTTGATGGAAATATTTTCTTTTTTAAGCCCTAAATCACTTAAAAGAGAAAAGATATTCTCTTTCATTTTGGGAACATAATCAACGATTAGAGGGGCTTCAAGCTGGATACACGCGTCAATATTAGCGATACGGTAGCCGCTTTCTTTAACCATCGGCTTAATTTCTAAAACAAAATTCTTAGAATCATAGTCGGTATATTTAGGGTCACTACTTGGAAAATAGTCTCCAATTGTTCCCTTACCGATCGCGCCAAGAAGAGCGTCTACGAGGGCGTGATATAAAACGTCCCCGTCGGAGTGGCCCTTTTCTCCCCTTTTAGAAGGGATAGTTACTCCTCCAATTATAAGGGGTCTATTTTTTACTAATGGGTGGATATCCACTCCTAAACCAGTTTTATCCATTTTTACTTACGTTAAATCTAAAGAAGAGAACATCTCCGTCCTTAACGGCATAGTTCTTTCCCTCAGTTCGGACCTTTCCTTTTTCTTTAACCGCGGCTTCACTTCTATATTCTTTGATGGCTTCATAAGGATAAACTTCAGCGCATATAAAGCCCTTTTGAAAATCGGTGTGAATGATGCCCGCGCATTCTGGAGCGAGCATTCCGTTTTGATAGGTCCAAGCCCGGCATTCATCAGGCCCCACGGTAAAGAAGGTAGAGAGATTAAGGAGTTTATAGGTCGCCTTAATCACCTTTTCAAGTCCGCCTTCACTAATTCCTAAAGAAGCAAGATATTCTGTTCTGTCTTCTTTACTAAGCTCAGATAACTCGCTTTCAATTTGACAGGATACCGGAATAGCTTCATTTCCTTCTTTAGCGGCATATTCTTTCACTAACTGATAGTTAGTGCAGTTATCTAGATCAAGTAAATCTTCCTCCCCAACGTTACAAACATAGAGGATTGGTTTAAGGGTAAGAAGGGAATAATTCACTCTCATAAAGGAGAGCTGCTCTTCCGTCCAGGTAAGATTCCTGGCGGGAATCCCTTTAAGGAAGGCTTCCTGAAGCGGAGTGAGAATAGACATCTCAAACTGAGACTCCTTATCTTTATTAACTCTGGCTTTGGTGGCGACTTTTTCAAGGCGCTTATTAACCACTTCTAGGTCCGCCATAACAAGCTCGAGATTGATGACATCAATATCTCTTATGGGATCAACACTTCCGTCGACATGAATAATATCAGGGTTATTAAAGCAGCGAACCACTTCCACAATAGATTCACACACTCTGATGTTAGCGAGAAACTGGTTACCTAGTCCTTCGCCTTTACTTGCGCCTTTAACTAAACCCGCTATATCAATAAATTCGACGGTCGCGGGAATTCTTCTTTTCGGATTAAAAATAGAAACGAGGTCATCGAGTCTATCATCTGGAACGTTAACCACTCCTGTATTTGGTGAAATAGTAGCGAAAGGATAATTAGAGGCCTCAACGTGGGAGTTAGTAATCGCATTAAAAAGAGTTGATTTTCCAACGTTCGGTAGTCCAATAATTCCAGCTTTTAGTCCCATAATTTGCTATTTGTTATTATATAAAAAATAAAGCAAAAAGCAATAAGGAAGGTAATAAATTACCTTTTTATAGCCTCAAGGGGATCAAGACGGGTTATCTTCTTATACTGAAGAGCACACGCAAATAGGGAAACGAGAAGCGAGACCGCTGCCATACATAAAAGGGCGATAAAAAAGGAAGCGCCGAAGGTAAATGAAGAGGTTGTTAAAACCAGTATCAGCATGACAAAGACAAGCTCAATGACCGATAAAATGAAGGACGTTATGCAAAGATAGAGACCATATCCTAATACCATCTTAAAAGACTGCTTTGAGTTTACCCCGATACATCTAAGAAGACCAAAGTCCCTCTTATTTTCAATGATGAGGAGATTAATCATTGCAAAGATGAGAAGAGAGGAGGCTACAAGGGCTACAATAGAAATGATAAGTATTCCTATGGAAATGTAATTAGATACTTCTCTCACGCTGCTATTTAATTCATTGACTGGGTTATAGACTGTATAGCCTGGAAGATACTGCTTTAGTTTTTTCATCGTTTCATCCATCTTGGATGGATCATTTATATTAAAAGCAAATGAATATGGAACAAGATTAAAAGCGGAGACATCATAGGTGAAGATAAAATAAGAGATGAGCCAGTCTGAGTCTTGATATATAGCAATCTTATCTGAATCAATAATGCCCACGACATCGAGTTCATCTTCAACATATATTTTGCTGACATAGTTATTAGAAAGATAGTTATCTTCTTTATCATATAAGACAAAAAGGGTCTCATCATTTAAGGCTTTCGAATAGTCCCAGCCCACTGCATCAAGAAAAGCGGTGGACACAGCAACTTCTTTTATATTAGAGGGCGCTCTTCCCATATAGAAGTCTTCTCCTTCAAGGGGGTAGAAGGTCACCCCACTATTAGCGACCTGAGTGTAATGACCTTTTAAGACGGATTTATCGGTTTGATAGTCCACTCCCCCAGAGGCATCATAATAGGAGAGATAATTATCGACATCATCAAGTCTATTTTTATTAAAAGAGAAATACATTTCTCGAGCGAATCCGCTCATAAAATAGGAGCCGTATAAGGCGTAGCCCATATCCGTTCCATATACGACTGATGTTAAATTAGAGTCCATATTAACTAGGCTTTTCCCAAGATAGGGAGAAAGATAAGAATAGTTATCACTAAAGGCTAAGAGGCGAGTGGAATAAGCATCGATGTTATTCGCGTAGCTAGAGAAATAGGCTTCGCTTCCTTTATCAAGAAACGCATTTGAAAATACTGAGTCTTGAAGAGAGAGGGAATACACCATTTCCGCGTCATCTAGGCACTCAAAATAATAGATCTCTTCCATGGTCCAAGGAGTGTCATGAGCGGACTCGATGTTAGGGGAAAAGTCATAAGAGAGATAGGAAAAGACATCCTGATTCCATAAGTGGTTATAGTGATAAAAGCAGTTAGACGTTCCAATCGTAAAGCCAACCACTTCAATATCGTAGGTATCCCAATAGTTCCAGCTGTCATTTTGAAGGCGCAGGCGCAGAATAATTTGATTATTTTCAAGATAATTACTTAAAAGAGTTTGAGCTTCGGTTTTATTATCTCCTAGCCCTATATCCTGACAGAGCATGCGGGCGGTGTTCATTGTAAACTGGGCCACTACCTGAAAGTTATCAAGAGAGGTAGGCATTTCGGGAAGCACTTCAGCGGGAGGATAGGTGTCTAGCCATATAAAATCATTAATGAGACTAATATCTAGACCTGGAAGTGGGTCCTCCACTCCTTGGCTAGGGCAGTAATATATCCTATTTTCCTCAGGATAGAACTCTTCCTCATCAAATAGATAAGTTACTCCTATATCGTATATGAGATCGGGATACTCATTTTTGATATCAAGGCAGCCGTATAGAGATAGGGCTTCTTTGGACTCAAAGGTATTTGTATAGCTTCCGCTATCAACAATGATTTGGTCTTTATCAATAAGCTGAGAATAGCTATCCACAACGATACCGGAGACGGCATCAGAAATAATAAAAGAGAGACCTACTCCAATAAGTCCTAGAGAAATAACTCCCTTAGAAAAACGGCTCCTCCACTTCTTACTTTTATCAATTTTACGGATATGTTTAAAGATAAATGAAGTGGGTAAAGACGGCTTTTTATCAGCGGAATTCTTTGCAGTTTGGACGTATTCGATTTGCTTTTGCTCGTGATTAATAGTGACATCATCGATCACTTTTCCGTCCTCTAAATAGATAACCCGGTCCGCAAACTGATCGATTAAAGTCTTATCGTGAGAGACTACCACTACGAGTCTAGATAAAGAGATATTTTGAAGAAGAGACATCACATTTAAGGTATTGTCTCGATCAAGAGAACCAGTTGGTTCATCCGCGAAGATATAGCGGGCTTTATTAACCATTGCTCTAGCGATAGCAACTCTCTGTCTTTCTCCTCCTGAAAGAGTGGAGACAACTGACTTAGAGAGATGTCTAATCCCGCATAAACTAAGACAGGTTAGTGCTTCTTGCTCGTTCTCCTCTTTTTTCTCGCTATCAATAGTGGACAGAGGAAGTAAGACGTTATTTAGAACAGTATCGCTTTCAAAGAGCTTAAAGTCTTGAAAGGCTAGACCAATATTTCGTAGGCGGAACTCACTTATTTCTTCGTCGCTTTTCCCTTTAAACGATTTGCCGTCATAAAGAACATCTCCTTTAGCGCTAAGGAGAAGAGAAATGATATGAAGGAGAGTGGACTTCCCGCTTCCGCTTGGGCCGTAGATCATGACTAGGCCTCTTTCGGGAAACTCGAGATTTACGTCATTTAGAACTAATGTGCCATCATAAGATTTAGAAACATGAGATAAACTAATCACTGTTTTGTAGTTCCTCCTTAAGGGAGATACGGCCGCTTGTCATAATGGGAAGAGAGCAAGAGATAAGGACAAAAGTAATACTAATAATAAAAACCAGAATTGGGAGTAAGAAGGGATAGCCCATAAACGAGGCAAAGGGAATACTAATAAAAGGAGATATTCCGCTGAAGGAGCGGAGTATCCAGTTAATGAGCCACTGACAGCCGTATGAGAGAATAAAAGAGCCCGCTACCGCGATAAGGCACGTCAGGATATTCTCATAGATATACATCTTAATAGTTTCATCTTTCTTTACGCCTAATGACAGGAGCATCGCTAGCTGCTTAGAGTCTCCTAGATAGGTTGATAGGCAGATAATACCAATCAAGATAAGACAGATTACTAGGACAATAACGAGAAAGAATAAAAGACCAATTCTTACCGCGTCAAGAAGAGCGGCAAAAGACTCTACTCTTGACTCCGTAAGACTCGTTAATTGATAGGAAGAAGAGAGGGTTTCGATATCTTCACTTATTTTATAAGTTTCATGGTAGTCTTTAAGAAAGAGACGGTAAGAATAGGAAGTGATGACATCGTTATCACTAACCATCGATAAATAGTCATAGTAAGAAATTGTTTCTCCTAAGTAATCAGAGAGATAAATCATCTCCTCACTAGAGAGATAATTAAATAAACCGGTGTAGGAATAATATATTTTCGGGGACTCTAAAAAAGAAAAATCATCCACTACTCCGGCGATATAAAACTTCTCAATTATTTCAAAGTTATCGGTTACTTTTTCTAAAGTGTCAGGGTCGGTATAAGTAATATACTCGCTAATAAAATAGTCAACATATGTTCCAACTGGGTCCGTATTAAGCGTTTTTGAGAGGGAGTCATAAGCGCTTTTATTGATGACTACATCAGTGAGAGAATCGCCCACCGGCATATGGCCTTTTATGAGGAGATCTTTATTTACATAGTTTCCCTGAAAGGAATAAATCGGGGTGGCGGTTACTTCGTATAGCGCTTCCTCTCCTACGGAAAATGTCCCACTTGAGAAGAAATAATCGAGATTATAATCGCATTCATAGTGAGGGTAGTAATGCTTAAAATCTTTAATCATTGAGTCGGTAGGACGATAGGTTTTAGTAAGTGATAGACTTGTCCCCTCTACTTTCTCGCTTTGAACCGCATAGAGTGTTAGAGAAGGATAATCAAAAGCGAGAGCGGCTTGATTATCGATTAAAGTGGGAATATTTGAGATAAAACCGATTATCAGAAGCGAAAAAAGAAGGCACACCATCATGACTACTCCATTAAAAATGGTTTGTTTCTTCCTTCTTTTAAAATTAGAAAAAGCGAGATGAGAAATATAAGGAAGGCTTCTTTTGTCCCTTTGCTTTGGAGCGGACCAGTTAGCTGCGCTAACCGGCTCATTAATAACTCTGGCATCTTTAAGTTTTCCGCCCTCAATTAAAAGGACAAGATCAGCATACTCCTCAATAAGCTCTTCATTATGGGACACACAAATGACGAGCTTTCTCTCGCTTTCCTTTTTAAGAATGTCCATAATCTCATGAGCATTACTTTGATCAACCGCACCCGTCGGTTCATCGCAGAGTAAAAGCGGCGCATCTTTTACAAGAGCTCTAGCAATCGCCACTCTCTGCTTCTCTCCTCCAGATAGATCACTAACTTTGTGAGAGAATAAATCGCTAGGGATATTAACTCCGTTTAAAGCGGCTTTTGCTTTCTCTTCGTGCTCTTTATCCCCCTTGATAAGAAGGGGGAGCTCGACATTAAAGAGAACAGTCTCATTCTCAAAAAGGTGGTAATTTTGAAAAATAAAGGCGATATCGTTACGAAGGTATTTCCTCCTAGCCTTCTCCTTATAGGAAAGAACATCCTCTCCGTTATAGAAAACCTTACCTGACGTTGGTTTATCGATGAGGGAAATACAGTTAAGAAAGGTCGACTTGCCACTTCCTGACTCTCCTTTTATAAAAACAAGACCACAAGACGGAAAATCAAAAGAGAAGTCACTAAGCGCTATTACTGAGTTTCCTTCTTTGAGGGGATATTCTTTGCTTAGATGTGATACCGATAAAATAAAAAAACCTCCTATCTATATAGGGGGCTTTTTCGCTCGTTTTGTGCAAAAAAAAATATAATAAATTACTTAAGTAAACTATTAAAGATATATGAGCCAATCGTTAGGCCCATGCTTGAAGTGACAAAAATCACTGAATTAAGGCTAGAATTAGAGATATTTTCATTTTTTTCGCTAGAAAATGCACAGCAAATTTGCTTGATATCAATGCCTTCACTACGAAGACTTGTTCTAAGCTTTTTTGCAAGTGGGTCGCCCTCTGATTTATCAAGCGAGGCGATTTTAATTTGAGATGGGTCAAGCTTATTTGCCGCGCCGGTGGCAGTGATAAGAGGAATCTTGTGATTGAGAGCGTATTTTGCGATCGCTACTTTAGCGTTAATATCATCCACTGCATCACATATATAGTCATACCCGCCGTCAAGGATTGACTCAATGTTTTCACTACTCACTTTAGAGGACGTGATTTTAATATCCGCTTCTGGGTTAATAGATAAAGCGTAGTCTTTAGCGACCTCTACTTTCTCTTTACCTATATCGCTATATGTATAGAGAACCTGCCTATTAAGGTTAGAGGCTTCGACTTTATCAAAGTCAACAATATGAAAGTGAGAGACACCGCTTCTAACTAGAGAGGCGAAAACAGTTCCCCCAACTCCGCCTAGACCCACTACTAAAACTCTTTTAGTCGCTAATTTAGCGTACTCATCTCCAATAAGTCCTCTGGTTCTTGAAAAGATATCTTCCATTAAATAATCTCCTTTAAGAGGTCTTCTCCATTTTTAAATTCTATACAAGGAAGTTGATGACGGAAATAGGTAACTTGTCTTTTAGCGTAGTTTCTAGTTCTCTTTTTGATAAGCTCTTTACACTCTTCTAGGCTAATCTCTCCGTTTAAATAGGAGATAACCTCTTTATAGCCAATCGCTTGGGAAGCAGTATTAGAGAGACTATATTTTTGAAGAAGGGACTTAACCTCGTCCACTAAGCCTCTTTCAAACATCAAGTCAACTCTTTCATTTATCTTCCTATAAAGCTCGTCTCTATCGGGGTTGATAAAAAGAAATTTCACCTCGATATCATCCCGGTATAACTCGTGCTTTTGACTGGCAATATTCTCACTTTTAGTCATGGACTGTTTGTTTAAAATATTAAGGGCTCTTAGGAGTCTTTTTCTATTATTAACATGAATATTTTTAAGCGAATCTGGATCTTTTTGCTCAAGGATTGCATAGATTTCTTCGTTAGTGAGCTCTGAATAGTCTTCGTCTTCTAGTGATTCCTCGGGGAAATTATAATCGTAGAGAGCCGCTCGGATATAAAGGCCGGTTCCCCCGACAATGATGATGTCTTTATTATCCTTAAGGAGCGTTTCAAAGATCTCTCTAAAGTCTTTTTGATACTCCGCGACGCTATAGGACGTTGAGGGATCCACTATATCGAGAAGATAATAATGAGAATAACTTGGGTCAGTAGGCGAGACTTT
Source organism: Coprobacillus sp. (assembly GCA_021203805.1). Taxonomy (GTDB): domain Bacteria; phylum Bacillota_I; class Bacilli_A; order RFN20; family CAG-826; genus JAJQAP01. The sequence continues at coordinate 5,528 of JAJQAM010000046.1, read as the reverse complement.
CGCGGTTCCGATATCCATATCTTTATAGATTTGAAAAGCGTCTGCGTTGATTATTGGGGCGTTTTTCTTCTCCAAAAGAGAAGAAGCAACTTCGCTTTTACCGCTTGCGGTGGGTCCTACTATAACGTATACCATCTATTTATCCTCAAGATATTCCTTAATCTCTAAAAGAAGAGAATCAATCTCCTCCCTTAAAGCGTAGTAATTACTCACAAGTGGGTTTGACTCATAGGCATTTTTAAGAGACTCATAGTGGGGGTCAGCATTTTGGGAGGCTCTTGCAATTGCCTTTCTTTGTCTCTCTAATTCTTCATCGGATTCGATTGCCTCTTTTAGGGCAAAATATTCCTGAAAAGTCTCACTGCTATATAAATAAGCTTTTAATTCTTCGATATCTTTATCAAGATCACTCATCGACAAGCTCTCCAATTACTGAATAAGTGTGGGACTCGGTTATTCTCACATTAACAATCTGTCCAATAAGTCGATATCCCCCTTTAAAGTGGACTAATTTATTGGATTCTGTATATCCAGAGAGGAATTCACTATTGGTTTTAGAGGGTCCATCCACTAAAACCTTATAGGTATTTCCAATCATGGCCTCACTACTTTTAGAAATGGATTTTTCAAGGTGACTTACTAGCTCCTTAAATCTCTCTCCTTTTCTTTCCTGAGAGACACTGTCTTCCATTTTAGCGGCGGGTGTTCCCTTCCTAGGAGAATAGATAAAAGTAAAAGCAGCGTCATATTCGACCTGATCGACTAGGTCAAGGGTCTCATTAAAGTCTTCTTCGCTCTCATTTGGGAAGCCCACGATGATATCCGTTGATAAAGCAAGACCAGGAATCTTCTCTTTCATCTGCTTAACAAGGGCGAGATATTCCGCTTTTGTGTATCTTCTTCCCATCTTTTTAAGGATTTCATCAGAGCCGCTTTGAACGGGAAGATGAATAAAATTCATTATGTTATCATATTTAGCGATGATATCAATCATGCGGTCATTAAAGTTCCATGGGTGAGAGGTCGTAAAGCGGAGGCGGGGAATACCAAGCTGGGCCACTCCCTCGAGAAGATCCGCAAAGTTCTTTCCTTCCTTTAGGTCGTTACCATAAGCATTAACATTTTGGCCGAGAAGAGTAATCTCTTGATAGCCGTTATCGATGAGCTCCTGACACTCATTAATGATGTCTTGATACTTCCTACTTCTTTCTTTTCCTCTCGTATAAGGAACTATGCAGTAGGTACAAAATTTATCGCACCCATACATGATATTGACATAGGCTTTGTATTTATTATTTCGGTGAACGGGGAGTCCTTCTATGACCTCTCCTGGCTTAGAATTCACTGCAATTATGGTCTCTTTTTCACTAGCGGACTCATATATGAGATTGATACAGTCCTTTATTTCGTGAGTGCCAAAGACCACTGATAGGAAGGGGAATGTTTTAATAACCCTATCTAAAATCTCAGGCTCCTCCACCATGCAGCCGCATAAAACAGTGATGATTTTCTTTTTAGTCTGATAAATGTTTTTAAGCTGACCAAGCTCGCCGTAGCACTTGTCTTCCGCGTTTTCTCTAACCGCACAGGTATTAATGATAACGATATCGGAAAGCTCGTCTTCGCCTTCTACCGCGCCGACCTCTTTTAGCATTCCCTTCATCGTCTCTTCGTCACGAATATTAGCCTGGCAGCCGTATGTCCTAATATAGAAAGTTTTATCTTTAAAGAAGTCATAGACTTCTTTAGAATATTTATTTTCTACATACTCAAAAGAAGTATCTCCCTTTCTTAGAGATGCTTTTTGAAGAGATGGCTCATTTATAATCTTACTTTTCATCTACTCTTCAAATAAGATAGGGAATATATCAGTGCATTTCCCCGTCTTATCTTCAATGTCAAGGACCACCGCAGAAAACATCGCTCTGCCTTCGTCTGGATAGACGAAATGAGTGTTTTGTCCATAAAGAGTTTTAAGGTTCACACTACTCGTCTCGCACCCTAAAATTCCATCCGCGTATCCGCACATTCCAACGTCGCACATAAACCCAGTTCCCTCAGGAAGGATACGGGCGTCGCGCGTCTGAACATGGGTATGCGTGCCTAAAACGGCGCTTACTTTACCGTCAAATGCATAGGCAAAACCGATCTTTTCTCCTGTGGCTTCGCCGTGAAAATCCACAATATGGATATCGGATTTATCTTCCCCTTCGTTTTCAAGAACTTCCATAAGGGAGAGATAAGGACTATTAACGGTGACGTCGTTAATGAAAGCGCTGCCAACTATCTCGGTGACTCTCACGTTAATGCCGTCGACATTATAAACTTCGCTTCCCATTCCGCCGAGATTTGAATCGATTACGTTATAGGGGCGGATAAGATGATCCGCTCCATCGATATAGTTATAGATTTCTTTCTTTGATTTATAGTGGTTACCCAAAGTAATGACGTCTATGCCGTCATTAATAAGCTCGACATAGTGGTTATAGTTTAGGCCTTTCCCATGCGTCGCGTTTTCCCCATTAGCGATGACAAAATTAATCCCATACTTTTCGACGTAATATGGAACTTTTTCCTTAACAATTCTTCGGCCAATTTTTCCGACTATATCACCGATAAATAGTATTTTCATCCCTATTTAGCGGTCTCCACAGCACGGTATTCACGGATGACATTGACCTTAATTTGTCCGGGATATGTCATTTCATTTTCAATTCGGTCTTTAATATCACGGGCGAGTTTAGCGGCGGCGAGATCATCAACCTTTTCAGGGATGACTATCACTCTTATTTCCCTTCCAGACTGCATCGCATAGGACTGAAGGACACCGTCATATTCATTACAAATACTCTCAAGCTTTTCAATTCTCTTGATGTAGTTTTCAAGGACTTCGCTTCTCGCTCCAGGTCTAGCCGCGCTTAGTGTATCCGCGGCTTGAACAATATTTGAGATAACGTACTTCATTGGAACGTCCCCGTGGTGAGATTCAACGGCGTTAATAACAACGTCAGGCTCACCGTATTTCTTACAAAGGTGCGCGCCAATCTCAACGTGAGAGCCGTCCATTTCAAAGTCAGCGGCTTTACCCACGTCGTGAAGTAGGCCCGCTCTCTTCGCTAGGTTTTGGTCGAGGCCAAGCTCAGCGGCCATAATTCCAGATAGATAGGCCACTTCCATGGAGTGCTCTAAAGCGTTTTGACCATATGAGGTACGATATTTAAGGCGTCCAACATAATTAAGAAGCTCTTTATTAATACGAGGGAGTCCGAGTTTGAAAGCGGCTTCTTCGCCTGCTTTCTCAATTGACTCATCGACTTCTTTCTTACATTTCTCGACGATTTCTTCAATTCTTCCAGGCTGGATGCGGCCGTCTTTAACAAGGGCCTCAAGCGATCTTCTAGCGACTTCCCTTCGAATTGGGTCAAAGCAGGATATAGTAATCACCTCGGGAGTGTCATCGATGATAAGATCAACGCCGAGAAGCTGCTCAAGGGTTCGAATATTTCGGCCCTCTCTTCCGATGATTCTTCCTTTCATTTCGTCGTTAGGTAAAGAAACAACCGAAACTGTTCTTTCGGTGGTCACTTCCTGCGCCCATTTATCGAGGGCTAAACCAAGGAGCTCTTTGGCATTGGCATCCGCCTGCTCTTTAGCTTCGTCTTCTTTATTTTTAATGTAAGCGGTAATTTCCTTACTAACTTTTGATTCCACGCGGTCAAAGAGTTCATCTTTGGCTTCCTGCATGGACATTTGAGAAACGGTCTCTAGCTCTGAGATAACGCTATCGAGTTTCTGTTGAAGATTAGCTTCCTTCTTATCGTATTCTTTAGATCGAAGCTTAAGAGTTTCATCCCTTTCATCAAGGGTTTGCTCTTTACTAGTTAGCTGAGCATCTCTTCGATCAATAGACTGCTCACGCTGCAAAAGTTTGTTTTCCTGCTGGGATAGTTCGTTTTTTCTCTCTTTTATCTCTTTATCCGCTTCTTGTTTTAATTCATTAGCGGCCTGCTTACCATCAAGCTGAGCATTCTTAACGATATGATCAGCTTTGGTCTCTGCATCTTTTAATACTTTATCGGCCTTTTGCTGCCTCGATTTAAAACGGAACAAGGGGATTAAGTAGATGGCAAGACCGCCAAGTACTAACGCCACGACAATAGAGGAAACAAGAATTCCGACCCACCCGGCAGTGCCTAAAAAGACTGTCATAATGGTATTCCTCTCTATGAAATAAATAGAATAAAATCTCGTTACAAATGATATATTTATCTATTCGGTTGTTTATTTAGAAAATATTCATGAAGTGAGAATTTATATAAAAGTGCTACGCACTACTATTATTATAAAACGTAGATAGGAATATAAAAACTTTTATTTTTAGAAAAATAAATTACTCGGCTTTTCTAAGCTCAACGATTTTGTCTTTAAGCTCATCGTATAGGCCTGGGGTCGAAGAAATATACTCTTTAGCGTTCTCTCTGCCCTGACCAATTTTAGTCCCGTTATATTCAAACCAAGAGCCGCTTCGAGTGATGATTCCTTTCTCGGTAGCAAGATCAAGAACCTCTCCAATCTTTGAGATTCCTTGTCCGTAGATGATATCAAGATCACATGATTTAAATGGGGGAGAGACTTTGTTTTTGACCACTTTAACGTGGACCGTATTTCCCACAATGGCCGCTCCGCTTTTTAATGCATCCGTTCTTCTGATATCAAGACGAATGGTGGCGTAGAATTTAAGGGCACGTCCCCCAGTTGTGGTTTCAGGATTGCCGTACATCACTCCGACTTTTTCTCTAAGCTGATTAATGAAAATGACGCAGCAGTGGGTCTTATCAAGAACTGCGGTAATCTTACGAAGAGCCTTGCTCATGAGCCTGGCCTGGGCTCCGACAGTGGCATCTCCCATCTCTCCATCAAGCTCGGCTTGAGGGACAAGGGCCGCGACACTATCGACAATAATTAAGTCGAAGGAATTTGAACCAGCAAGCATATTGACGATTTCAAGAGCTTCCTCTCCGCTATCAGGCTGGGAGAGAATGAGTTCATCAACATCGACGCCAAGATTACGCGCATAGTCAGGATCAATCGCATGCTCTGCATCAATAAAAGCCGCTCTCCCACCTTGCTTTTGACATTCACTAATCGCGTGAAGAGCAAGAGTGGTTTTACCGCTTGACTCTGGTCCATAGATTTCAATAATTCTTCCTTTAGGATAGCCGCCCACTCCAAGGGCTTCATCAAGAAGAAGTGAGCCGGTAGGGATGACATCGACATCGACATTTGGTCTATCTCCGAGCTTCATAATAGAGCCCTTACCAAACATCTTTTCAATCTCTTTAAGAGTGTCATCTAAGTTTTTAGTTTCAGTTTCTTTTGCCATAATAACCTCCTACTTAATGTATTACGAATATCTCTAGATTTTGTGCAAATTATTTTATATTTTTTGAAGAAGTAAGTTTAAAGCTATATCTATAGCTTCCTTTTGAATTTTATCACGAGATCCCTCAAGCTGGTAGGGATAAACA
>JAJQAM010000008.1 GCA_021203805.1 Coprobacillus sp. | reverse complement strand
TAGAATCCCCTTATTTTTTGATCTTTTCATCAATTTTATATCCTCTTATATATCTACTATTTATTTACTAGTTATTTACTAGAATAATTAATAATCACTTTTAAATATATTATTTTAAATTTTTATTTTTCTATATTTTTATGATTTATGATGAGCAAATAAACATTCTATTCATGTTAGTGAGCGCGTCTATGTAAACAGCTAAACTAGACAAAAATAGATATCCAAAATAGATCAAAAACGGATAATTATACATAATTATTTTAAAATTATGCTAATTTCAGTGTGCCTAAAATATGGATTTTTCCCTGAAATCGCAAAAAATAGTGATCAATGGGGAGCCAGCTTTCTTATCTTAGAAAAAAATTTTTAAATTTTTTCACACCTAGTTTTTCTCCCCTAATATTGTGAAACAATATTCCCCTTATTTTTAGGCGCTTTCAGCCGTTTTGCCCATAATAAAGTTATTTAAAAGTCTCTCTTTAATTGTTTATAATTAAAGACTATGAATAACTACACAGAAAATGATATCCATGTCTTAAAAGGTCTTGAAGGAGTTAGAAAAAGACCAGCGATGTATATTGGCTCCACTAACGCCACTGGTTTACATCACCTTGTTTGGGAGATTGTAACTAACTCAATCGATGAGGCCCTTAGTGGATACGGAAATAGAATAGTAGTGACCCTCCATAAGGATGGAAGCTGCTCTGTTCAAGATGAAGGAAGAGGAATTCCCACTGGAATCAATAAAGAAGAGGGTCGAAGCGCCCTTGAACTAGTCTTTTGCGAGCTTCATGCCGGCGGTAAATTTAATGATAGCGTCTATAAAACCGCGGCCGGTTTACATGGCGTTGGGGCTTCTGTCACTAACGCGCTTAGCTGCTGGCTTGATGTTTTAGTGTATCGAGACGGCGAGATTTCTCATATGCATTTCGTTGATGGCGGCCATATCGAGACCCCTCTTGAAGTCATTGGAACCACTAAAAAACATGGAACCACCGTGAGATTTCTTCCTGACCCCGCTATCTTCTCAACTACCGAATTTAAATGGGAAACAGTCAGTGATAGACTTCAGGAATATGCCTACTTAATGAAGGATGTAACCTTTGTTTTAATCGATGAAAGAAACGGTCAAAGCGCAGAGTACCATTATAGCAACGGCCTTGTCGAATACGTTGAAACTGTGAATCAAAATAACACTGCTTTGTCTCCAGTGATCTATTTTGAAGACACTGATCCAGAGACCGGAATTGAGTCAGAAGTAGCGATGCAGTATTCCTCAGATGACTATAATGAAACCATCTTCTCCTATGTCAATAACGCGAGAACTAGGGATGGTGGAACCCATGAAACCGGCTTTAAAATGGGTATTACCAAAGCCATCAATGATTTTGTGGACGCAAATAAAATGAATAAAGGGAAGCACCTTGAGGGAAGCGACGTCAGAGAAGGACTTACCGCGATTTTATCGCTTAAAATTCCAGAAAAGTATCTCGAGTTTGAAGGTCAAACCAAGGGAAAACTAGGAACAAATGAGGCGATGACAATCGTAAATAATTTCATCTACTCGAAGCTCACTTACTATCTAAACGAGAATAAGGAAACCGCTTTTAATATCATTAAAAAATGTATCGATTCGCAAAACGCGAGAAACGCGGCCCGTAAAGCTAAAGAAGAACTAAGAAATAATAGAAAACCTAAACAAGAAGTCATAATTAGCGATAAACTAACCCCCGCTCAGAGTAAAGACTACGCCAAAAATGAGCTCTTCATCGTCGAGGGTAACTCCGCTGGTGGAAGCGCTAAAAAAGGAAGAGATAGAGTGCATCAAGCTATCCTTCCACTAAGAGGAAAGCCTTTAAATACAGACTCTGTCTCCCTTGAAAAGCTTCTTAAAAATGAAGAGATGAGCACAATTATCGCTACTATTGGCGCGGGATATGGTCAGTCCTTTGACCTTGACTCTATTAAATACGGAAAGATCATAATCATGAGCGATGCCGATAGTGATGGTGCTCATATTCAAACCCTTCTTTTAACCTTCTTCTATCACTATATGAGGCCTCTTATTACCAGCGGTCATGTCTATGTCGCGGTCCCTCCGCTTTATAGAGTGTATAAAGAAAACGGGAAAGGTGGAATGAGTCAGGAGTACTGCTGGGACGAAGAAAGTCTAGAGGCCGCTAAAAAGAAAATAGGCGCGGGCTATAAGATAAACCGCTATAAAGGACTAGGAGAAATGGAAGACTATGAGCTAAAAGAAACCACCATGGACCCTAAGACTAGAAGACTAATTCAAATCGATATTGAAGACCCATTCCTCGTGGAAAAGAGAGTGGGAATCCTCATGGGAAATGACTCCCAAGTTAGAAAACAGTGGGTGGAAGAAAATGTCGATTTTAATAAACCTGATCCATTTTTAAAAGAGGTAAAAAATGGCTAAAAAGAAAGATGAAAAAGTAGTGGAAGAAGAGATTGTTGAGGATATCTCGATTGCCCCACTTGAAGACGTCATGGGCGATAAATACGCTATTTACGCTAAATACGTCATTCAAGATAGAGCGATTCCAGATGTAAGAGACGGCCTTAAACCTGTTCAAAGAAGAATCATCTACTCGATGTGGGAAGATGGTAATACTTTTAATAAACCCACGAAGAAATGCGCCCATACCGTTGGAGCGGTCATGGGAACCTATCACCCTCACGGAGATAGCTCGATTTATGAAGCTCTCTCGAGGATGAGTCAGGACTGGAAAGTAAGATATCCGCTTATCGACTTTCAGGGTAATAACGGCTCCATTGACGGCGATGGTCCAGCGGCGTATCGATACACTGAGTCTCGTCTCTCTAAGCTTTCAAATGAGCTCATTAAAGACATCGATAAAGAGACTGTTGATATGCAGCTTAACTATGATGATACCCGTCTTGAACCAATCGTCTTACCCTCTCGCTTCCCTAACCTACTAGTTAACGGCTCAGAAGGTATTGCAGTGGGCCTAGCCACTGAGATTCCTCCGCATAATTTAAATGAGACTTGTGATGCGGTGATATACCGCCTTAGACATAAAGCGTGTACCGTTGAGGATATCCTAAATATCATCAAAGGACCGGACTTTCCTACAGGCGGCATAATCTATGAGTCAGACGGACTTAAGAGTATCTACACAGCCGGTAGAGGAAGGATTGAAATCGCCGCCAAAACGGAAATCGTGGAGCTTAAGGATATGCAGCAGATCATTATCACTGAGGTCCCATATAAAGTCGTAAAGATAAATATCGCTTATGAAATAGATAAGATAAGAGCCGCTAAATCAATCGATGGAATTCTTGAGGTGAGAGATGAATCTGATATCAGCGGCATTAAGATTGTGGTGGATATTAAAAAGGACGCAAAAGCGGATCTTATTTTAGCCTACCTTATGAATAAGACATCTCTTAGAGTGTCTTACTCCGCTAATATCGTGGCGATTGTGGACGGTCGTCCTAAAACTCTTAATATCCTCGAGTATCTCGATGCTTATATCGCTCATCAAAAAGACGTGGTCACTAGAAAGACGAAATATGACCTCGAAAAATATAACTCAAGACTTCATATCGTAAACGGCCTTATCATTGCCTCTCTTAATATTAATGATGTCGTGGAGATTATTAAAAAGAGTAAAGATAAAGCGGACTCGAAAGTCAACTTAATGAAAGCTTATGACTTGTCCGCTGATCAAGCGGAAGCGATTGTTACGATGCCGCTATATAAACTATCTCATACCGATGAAGTGGCCCTTAATAATGAGAAGAAAGAGCTAGAGAAGAATATCAGTAAATGCGAAGAGCTACTTAGCGATGAAGATAAGCTTGAAAGACAGATTATTTCGGACCTAAAAGAAATAGAAAAAGCTTATGGAGACGAAAGAAGAACCCAGATTGAAGAGAAGGGCGAGCCCACAGTTATTGATAAGAGAGAGCTAATCGCGAAAGAAGAGCAAATGGTCTCTCTTACTAGAGACGGCTACGCTAAGCGTAGCACTCTTAAATCGTATAAAGCGAGCGGCGATAATCCTCTCCCTGGAATTAAAGACGGCGATGTTTTAGTGGGTATCTCAACCGCCTTTACCACTGATTATCTCGTCTCCTTTACTAATATGGGTAACTATGTCTGTATCCCAATTCATTATCTCAGTGAGAGTAAATGGAAAGATGAAGGTAGTCATCTTAATCAGTTCTTTACTTTCTCCATGGGAGAAAAGATTATTGACGGAATGATTGTGAATCAGAAAAGAGACGACTTATATCTTGTTAGCCTCTCCCGTAACGGACAGATTAAGAGAATGTGTCTTGACCAGCTTGACTACTCTAAGCACACAAGACCGATTAAATATATGAAGATCTCTCCAAGTGATGAAGTGGTCTCCGTTACCCTTACAAGCGGTAATAGCGATCTTCTCGTTTTAACGGAAAACGGCAAAGCCTCGATGTTTAATGAAAACGAGCTTACAATTCTCTCCTCCAAAGCGGGAGGAGTAAAGTCGATGAACGGCCTCGCTAAAGATAGCGCCGTTTCTCTCCTTTCATATGAAGAGGGGGAGAGAGTCAAGATTATTCTTATCTCTGATAAGGGATGCGTAAGAGTTACTGAAAATACGAGGATTACTAAGACTAATAGACTCGGTAAAGTTCAAGAAATCTTTACCTGCTTTAAAAACGATAACCATAAACTAGTAAAGGTCTTTAACGTCAGCGGGAAAGATCCAGTCTCATTAAATCTTAAGCTTACTGATAGTAGAGTGATTCCCTATATAGTGACAGACTTCCATCTTGGGGAAGACGCAAAAAACATGAAGAAGAATGTTTCTGGTATCACCCTTAAAGATCGAGTGGGATTTGTCTACGGCATTAACTTAATGGTAGTGGATAAGTCTAATGTCGCTCATGATATTATTGTGAAAGAAAAACCAGTTAAGGTGGTAACTGAAGAAGGCGAGGAACTAGAAGAAGAGGAAACTAGCGAAGCAATGGACACCGCTAGTGAAGCACATAGCGAAGAGAAAAAAGACGAATCCCCCTTTGTTCAGATGTCAATCTTTGACGATTTTGATGAAGAGTGAAACCCCTAATATATAAAGAGAAGATTAACCATAGAAAATGGTTAATTTTTCTTTTACTTATGCTAAAATGAAAGAAGTGAAAACAAAATATATTCCCTCATTTACCGCTAAAAGCATATTTGAAATAGATCCCGCTTTTTTTATAAGAGAGGGGCTAGATATCGTTCTTATCGATTTAGATAATACACTTGATAACTGTCGGGACAAAAGCCCTGCTCCTAGGGTAATTGAGCTTCTTGATAAATTTAAAGAAGCGGGTCTATATCCCTACATTACCTCAAATAACAGTGGACGGAGGGTCAAAAAATACGCTAAATACCTCGGAGTGACTTATACATATCGCCTTATGAAGCCCTTCCCAAGAAGGTTTGAGAAGTTTATTACTTCTCATCACCTCGATAAAAATCATATTGTGATAGTGGGGGACCAAATATATACTGATATCGAGGTAGCCGCTAAACTTGGAGTAAAGTCAGTCCTTGTGGAGCCGATTAGAAAAGGCGATCAGATATTCACCCTGATCAATAGAAAAAGAGACAGCAAAGCAAGAAAAATCCTAATGGAAGAAAATAAACTTATAGATTGGAGAGATGTATGGCAAGAGCAAAAAGATTAATTAGATGCTACCGATGTGGAAGAACCCTTCAAACGAGTGACCCCACTCAGCCCGGCTACATTAAAGAAGACCTTCTTAGTGAAATCTCGGTGTCGGATAGAATCCTATACTGTCAGGAATGCTACGACGAGATGATTAAGCTAAATAACTCAAAGCTAGATTTAACCGTAGGCGATGAGATCTGCTCTATCCTAGATAGAGCGGTTAATACAGACGCTGAGATTATCTATGTCGTTAATCTCTTTACCTTTAACGGCACTCTCCCTAATGATGTCGCTGAAAAGATTAAAAGGCTTAACGTCTTAGTGGTCGGTACGAAAGTTGATTTATTTAATAGCAAGAAAGATATTACCCCTCGTCTTATTGAGTGGCTCCGCGAGCGTTTTGAAGAGTATGATATTCATCCCCTTCAGATTAGAGTCACCGGGAAAGGCGATAAATACTCAGGAGAAGATTTTGTCCGCTTTGCGGATGAATATAGAGAAGGAAGAGACGTTTATATCATCGGCGATATTGGAAGTGGAAAGACTTCTCTGATTAATAAAGGCCTCACCGGCTTTCAAAATAATAGTAACTGGTCTATTACGAGAACTAGTTTTCCTGGAACGAGTGAGAGGATACTTGCTATTCCTCTTTCTAACTCAAGCTTCATCTATGAGGTTCCCGGTTTTCCTCTTTCTCATAACGTGGTCACTTTAGTGGAAAAGGAAGTCGCGAGAGCCATCACTCCAAAGAAAGAAGTCAAAGTAGTGCGCAAAGCAATGAAAAGCGGGGAGTGCCTCATGATTGGAAATATCGCTTCCTATCACCTCTATAGCGGCGAAGACACTGTCGTTAACGTCTACACCGCAGAGAATGTAGAGTGCAAAGTTATCCCCTCTTATAGGTATGAGCCGACCTTTAATAGGAATAAAGATAAGAAAGAGATTCGCCCGGTAAGCGAAAAGCTCTCTCACTTTATGGACTTTGACCTTTTTGAATATGATATGGAAAACGACGGGCTCATGCATGATATCGCGATTGAAGGTCTCGGCTGGATCTCGTTTGTGGGAAGAGGACAAGTCTTCTATGTCTATCTTCCTCATTTAAGCGCTCTCAGAGAGAGCCGTAGTAAGATTGAGTAGGAATGCTAAATAAAGAGCAAAAAGCCTTTTTAAGAAAAGAAGCGCTTAGTTTAGACGTATCCTATCAGATTGGAAAAAATGAGCTAACTGACACAGTAGTGGAGATGCTAAGTAACGCTTTAGTCTCTCATGAGCTAATAAGAGTAAAGCTTCTTAAAAGCGTAGATACCCCCGCGAGAGAGATGGCGCTTCTTCTTAGCGAAAGGCTAGGCTGCGAGGTAGTGGATATCCGCGGAAGAGTCATCATCCTTTTTCGGCAGAATAGAAAGAAACCAATATATAAAATTAGTAAACTATCATGAGAAATATCATTTTATTCGGTGGAGATTTTAATCCCGTTCATAACGGACATATCAATATGGCGGTAAGCGCCTCTAGGTTTTTAGGGGATGCTCCGGTAGTGTTTATTCCCGCAAAAATTGCAATCTGGAAAGATGAGTCCGTTGATTTTAAGCATAAAGTTAATATGCTAAAACTTGCTATAAAGGATATTCCTAATATGTATATCAGTGAGTGGGAAAACGAAAACGGAAAAGAGAGAACTTACTCTATTGAAACAGTTAGGCATTTTAAAGAGCTATACCCTAATGATAATTTATACCTTCTTATTGGAAACGATCAGGTTAACGCTTTTAACTTTTGGAAAGAAGCGGAGGAGATAAGTAGGCTTGTTCAAATTATCTATTTCGTAAGACCCGGTCACCCCCTAAATAACGATAATGTTCATATTTATAATATGAAGAAAGTCCCAGGAGAAGAGAAGAATATTGATTCTACAGCGATTAGGAATTTAGAGCGTAGTGATACGACGCCTAGTGTCCTTAAGTATATCGAAGAAAACGAGCTCTACTATATCCCTAAAATTAAGTCCTATCTTATAGAGAGGAGATATGTTCACACCATGAGCGTGGCGGATCTCTCCTATAAAATAGCCCTAGAGAATAAGGTAGTGGACGGAGATAAAGTTTATAGCGCCGCCCTTCTTCATGACCTAGCTAAATCTATCCCTCATGATAGGGCCTATGAGCTTATGGGAGAGTATTTCCCTTACTATCAAGATAGAGTAAGCCCAGATGTTTATCATCAGTTTCTAGGCGCTTTAATAGCGTATCAAGACTTTAATGTAAGAGATAAAGATATCTTAAGCGCAATCTATTATCACACCACAGGACACGCGAATATGACAAGTCTAGAAAAGCTTCTTTTTGAAGCGGATAAGATAGAGCCGACGCGTAACTTTCCAAGTAAGTGGATGATAGATGCCTGCCTAGAAAACTTTGAAGACGGATTTGTTAAAGTCCTTGAGGATAATAGAAAATATCTTACGGAGATAAAAAGCGATATAGATAACATTCTCACGGATGAATGCTACGAGTTTTATCTCGATAAATAAGAATAAATAAATATTTATAAATAGATCTCTTCCCTTGGGAGAGATTTTTCTTTTCTCCCTAATTTAATAGTGAATAGTGATATTCACATCGAGATATATATTACTTCGTATAATTTCCATTATGTAAACCAAAAACGATGTAAACCCTTGTAATATAAGGATTTATATTTTTATCTGTTTTTAGTTAATCACGGATATTTATCCACTAAAAGGTGAGTTTTCCACCTATTTTCACATCGTGATAAATCTACTAAAAATCTACTAGTACTCCTCTCTATACCCTGTAAATAGATAATGAGTATAAGCGGAGATGATCTTATTAACTTCTTCTTCGCTAATTCTAGCAACCGGCGCGTCTTCGATTTCTGAAGCCTCTCCAATCGCGTTTCTTGTAAAGATTCTTACCTTAT
>JAJQAM010000066.1 GCA_021203805.1 Coprobacillus sp. | reverse complement strand
TCTTCCGTGCAGGTGGCTTCTTTAGTGACTTCGCCTTCATCATAGGTATGCTCGGTGTGCTCATCCCCGATATGACCGGTAGGACGATCCCCGCCTTCTACTATCCAGGTAGTGCCTTCCTCTCCATATATCAAAGGAGTTTCAACGCAGCTAGATAGACCTAAAGACACTAAAGCAATTAAAGAAATGCTTAAAAGAGATTTTTTCATATAAAGTATATCTCCTTATTAAATTATTAGTATGTATTACTCTAAAGAAACTATTCTTTAGAAATTACTTTATTTCTATATTATAGATAACACCCCCCCCCGTCAATATTTATAAGTTTTAAGCTTATATATAAAGAAAAACCCTCAAATGAAGGGAGAGAAAAAGACAATAACATACAGTCAAAAATATATTTATTTTATTTTTTATGTATTTTTATTGCACAAAAAATATAAAGAATTATAATACTATAAGTATAGAAAAGGAGGTTTTAAAAATGATTAAAGAAATAAGAGTGAATAACTATTTAGTGTATAACACTAAAGCCACTTTCTCACTAGAGGCAGATATGAGAACCAAAAAGCTCTCAGATAATGTTTATCACAGCGAGTCTGGCTTTAATATTAATAAAGTAGCGGGTTTATTTGGAGCGAATAACTCGGGTAAGACCTGCCTAGTGAGAGCGATTAACTCTCTTAAAAATATTATGCTTAATAAACCCGCCGAGGTTCCCACTAATCTATTCAGTAAGTCTAATATATGTGAACTAGGAATTAGTTTTCTTTATGATGAGAGGATTTATAACTATGATGTGAAATTTGATCACACGACGATAAATGGGGTGAGAAATGGTTTTATCTATGAAAATTTATATGAAACAAAACTCGATCAATATGGAAATAAAAAAGAGAGCATCATTTTTAGTAAAGACGCTTCTATGGGAAAATATTATTTTAGTGAAAATAAAGAAATAAATGCTCTTTTAGGGGAAATTAGTAACAGCGCTCCTCTTTTATATACGGTTAACCCAACTAAATACCCAATAATTGAAGAACTAAGAAAGATGTTTACGGAAGTAGGAAATTCAATCGTAGTTATTGATATGAATAACATTCCTATCGACTATACGATATATAACCTCAAGAATAATTCGAAGTATAGTAAATTGATTAGTGAATTCGTTAAACTCGCGGATGTCAGTATCGAAGATTTTAAATATAGTAAAAAACCTATAGTAAGCGAGGGCGGAGTAAATAAACCTCAAGAAAAAATTCTTGAAAGAGTCTCGCTAGACGATATGTATCGCCTCATATCCGTCTATAACGGAAAAGAAGTGCCTTCTATTAACTATGATTCAAAAGGAACCAAGCAAGTGGAGGCCCTTGCTTCCTTTGTCGTGGACGCTCTCCTAAGTGAAAAGACTCTTGTCGTCGATGAAATAGAGAATGGACTCCATAACTCTATTACAAAAGCTATCATCTCGATGTTTGTAAGCCTTACAAATAAAAAAGGACAACTCATCTTTACGAGTCAAGATGAGATGCTTCTCGACACAAGTAGACTCTTAAGAAAAGATGAGATTTATTTATTAAATAAGAGTAAAAAAGA
The DNA here is from genome assembly GCA_021203805.1 of Coprobacillus sp. Lineage (GTDB taxonomy): Bacteria > Bacillota_I > Bacilli_A > RFN20 > CAG-826 > JAJQAP01. The sequence goes on along the minus strand of JAJQAM010000066.1, from coordinate 7,736 downwards.
GGTTAATCTATATTCTCTTAATGAATTCACCGCGAATGGAGATGGAATAAGAGAAGAGACCAATATTATCGATAGATATAATAAAGGGGCTCTTGGGGCAATCCCTCGTCCCGATTTTACAGGTCTTATGCTTGAAATTGAGGGGGAGATTAAAAGGTGTCAAAACTAGACTTTTTGTCATTAAATAAAAAGTCAGTTCTCATCATTTGTGAGGGGGAAGAAGAGGAAGAGTATATTCTCACTCTTACAAAACTAGGAGTGTTCTCTCTCGGTTTAGATATCCACGTTAAAAATGCTAGATCAATTGATAACATTTATTTTACATTTCAAGCTATGTATCACTTAGATAGCTACGATATAATCTTTATCTTCTGCGATAGCGAGATGTATCCGTTTACACAGTTTAATCTTTTAAAAGAGAACTTATTAAATTTCTTTAAAGATAATGAAATTAAACTCGATGTAAACGAAATTATCTACTACGCTAGTCCAAATACGATGCAAATAGTTTTATCTCACTTTGACGCGGTAAGACTAACCGATTCAAGCAAAGAAAGAAATGAAAAGATAATTGAAAAATACACAGGAGTAAAAGAGTATCGAGCCACAGGTAAACAGAGGAAAAAGATATATAGTTTACTTACAAGAGAAAACTATGAAATCATGAAAGTAAATATCAAGAAACTAGATATAGGAAGAGTAGAGACACCAAGCACAAACGCATTAAAGTTATTCTTAATGCTTGAAACCGGAGATATTGATTTACCAAATAAATAAAAACCCTTGCATTAAGTAAGGGTTAATTATGGAATAAAAGAGAACTATCGCTCCGTACTTTTTATTATTGTTTCCTTTCTTTGTCTTGTAAACAAACATAATTTAGGACTTTATCTTTAATTTTATTTATAAATAAAAAGGACCACTACTAATGATCCTTTCTATTTTTATTTTGCATCTTTACTTTTATTTTCTAGCGACAATAGTCTCGTAGTTATTAACGCCGAAGGATCCAGTGAAAGAACTACCAGCATCTACGTAGCCTAGAGTATCAACGACACATGTATAGCCGCTTAAATCTACATTAATGGTGCCGCTTCCATATCCATTTCTATGGATAACATTATAGGTATAGCCATCACTTGTAAAGCTATACTGAAGCATATCGCCTTTATTTGAAGAGTTCCCAATCCAGGAGATATTTACGGCGTTAGTCTCATCCTCGGCTAAATAGGTAGTCGAGGTCTTAACGTTAATAAGCGCTTTATAGTTATTAAAGACTTCGGGATAGGTAATCTTTCTAGAGTAGTCAAGAGCGTTTACTTCGTAGCTAGAAGCGTAGGAGTTATCATCTCCTCCCTTAGTCCTAAGCATCTCCTCTCCCGCAAGCATAAAGCTTGTGCCTTTAGAGGTAAAGACCACGGCATTAGCGAGGGTAGCCATCTTAGCAATCGTTTCGTCATCACTCGTATCACTATGATACTTAATCCTATCATAGACCGTCGAGTTATCGTGGCAGGAGACATAGTTAACCGTCGCGTCCGCTCCCATAGTAAAGTTATCAAGAGGGGTTTGTCCTTTAATGCCGCTGACAATTCTTTCGACATCATAGGTCTCACTTACATAAGTGGAGTTAGTCATCGCCCAGCCTCTCTCACCATAGCTATTCGTCTTCATAAGCGACTCTCTAATTCGATCGTTAAAAGCGCCAAAGCCGTTAAACTTAGAGGCATTAGACTGCACCGCAGGGGTAGAGCCGCTACTAGCGGACGCAGTCCAGGGCTCGCCGTATATCGCGATATTAGGATTAATAAACCGACAGGCCTCGGTAAGGTCGTTCATCGTATCGACATCATGTAGACCCATGAGGTCAAATCTAAAGCCGCTTAGCTTATAGGTCTCCGCCCAGAAGGTGGTGGAGTCAATCATAAACTTATGATACATATAGTGATCGCTATTAGTTTCATTTCCGCATCCCGAGCCATCCGCTAGCACACGGTCATCCTCGTAGCGGTAATAGTAGCCCGGCATTAAGACATCAAAGTTTGATTCATTAGCGGAGTACATATGGTTATAGACAACGTCCATAATGATATTTATTCCCGCTTTATTATAGGCCTCTACGAGCTCTCTTAGCTCTTTTACTCTTACATATCCATCATAAGGATCAGAGGAATAGGCTCCCTCAGGAACATTATAGTTAACCGGGTTATAGCCCCAGTTAAAGGAAGGATTTACTTCGTCATTAGATTGGTCAAAGATAGGAAGAAGTTGAACCGCGTTCACTCCAAGCTCTTTAATATGATCAAAGCCGGTGGTTACAGTCTCTGTGCCGCTTGTATAGGTGGTTCCCTCTTCATACATGCCTTTAAACTTCTTTTGGTTAGCGGCGTTTCCTCCCCAGGTCGATGAGGCGGTGACATCGGCGACATGAGTCTCATACACTACTAATGACTTCTTATCATAGGGTAAAACAGTGACATCATCCCAGCCATCTGGTTTAGCTTTCTCACTCTCAAAGTCGACCACCATGCCGCGCTGGCCGTTTACCCCGGCGCTTTTAGCGTATGGATCCACTATTTCTTTTTCCGTGTAGGCCATATTAGAGACGACATAGGTATAGTATTTACCTTCCATATCATCCCATATATCGATTTCATAGGTTCCGTTTTCTCCCCTATCCATAATATATTCCTTATAGGAATCATCGCCTTTTATAGGGTCCACACTTGTAGGAGTGCCGCTCTCATAAATTCTAAGCTTTACCTCATAAGAGACAGGAGACCACACTCTAAAGATAGTGTGCTGACTTGTATAGATAGCGCCAAGTTCACCCTCATATAAATATTTACTAGTAAAGTCATTACTCGCATAGTAGTCTCCTCCAGAGCCTGTGCCCGTAGTATAGGAGACATACTCAGTAATACTTTCTCCGTTAGTAAAGGTGGCGTCTACATAGTAAGGCGTTCCTATATCAAGTCCATTAGGGAGAGCATCAGATAGGGAAACATAAATAATTTTATCTGAGGCTTTATCAAGAGTCTTTTCATAAAGGATCTTTTTAGGGCTTTTATTTGTTTTACCTTCATAGAAGGTATAAGAGGTTATTCCAATATTACCTTGTAAGCAGAGGTTATTTCCTCTTCCGTTAATATAGCACTCTTCTAGCTCGGCGACGACGTCTCCACTAGCGGAGCTATATACGGTCTTATCATTACCTTTAAGATAGATATGATAGACATTATTACTATTAGGAGTGAATCTATTAAATTTAATAAAGCGGTCACTCTCAGAGGCATCTTTCGTGGTCCACACGACATTATTAATATCATCAGATTTATTTTTAATAATAAAACCAAGTCTTGAGTTAGTGGGGTCAAATTTAGTAAAGAAGTCGCTTAATGGAGCGGAATAGTAAACACCGTATCCATCATTTCCGTTCCACCAATGCTCTGCACCCTCAACATCTCCCCAGCAGTATAAAGCGTAGTTATTCTCTCTTCCATCACTTCTTGAGTAGTGAATGGTAACGTAATAGTCCCCCTCTTCACCGCTAGAGGCAATCTCATCTCCTCCGATGTCTTTACTCGAGACGCCTTCACCATCGCAGGCGGCAAGCGTAAAGAGAAAGATCATTGAGAGGATAGTAAGCTTTTTAAAGTTAAATCTTTTCATATTAGTCATGCCTCCTACTAATAATCTCTTGTCTGATAGTCAACGTCCGCAAAATAGAATGGGGACTCGATACTAATACTATTAACGTAGTCATCTCCGTCTGTCTCACTTACAGTAAATACTTGGTTATCACTTCCAGGAGTGAGCTCGTTATTCCAGCCGACATTATCACTTGAGCAGTAGACGAGTTTATATTCATAGCTTCCTGGATAGATCTCACTAAAGACATAGGTATACGCCCACTCTTCTCCCGCGGTTACTTCGTTATAAGTAAGAGCTTCAAATTTCCAGCTATTAAAGCTAGCCGCAATATAGATATTCCATCCATAAGCGGTCTGCTGAGAATATCCATCATTGGTGGAGATAGAGAAACAGAGGGTATAGTTAAGAAGAGCATTCTCATGCGATGGGAAGCTTGTGAGATCCGTGGTAATCTCCGTCACGATCGTCTGAGAGCCATTATCCTCTGCGTCCTCACTTATGACAAATGATTCATTATAAAAGGATTCAAATAGAGGGTATGTATAGCTAGCTTCCTCGCCGTCATAGACAAATACTAGACTATATTCATAAGAGCCCGCTGAAATCTTATCGAAGGTTACATAATAGGAGCCTTCTATTTCGGTGCTAGTAAGAGGGACCCATTTATCAGAGTCTTCCCACTCGCCCGCGCTACTAACTTTTGAGTAGTTCATATAGATAGAGCCGTATTCACTCGCTTTAGCGGGGCTCTCTTCATAGGTGATAGTAAAGCTAAGTGTGTAGTTAAGAATAGGCTTCCCTTCAATCTTACGGGTAAGAGAGTCATAGCTTGACTCGTGGCCTTTAAAATAGGCTCTTATGGTGACGGAGCCCTCCGCTATAGGAGTGACCTTAAAGCCGTCCACCTCGACGGCTTCAGTGTCTCCCACTACTCTAATATCAACCGTGTCAGTATTCGCCTCTATGTTTTCATATTCTGGGTCGGTGGAGCTCATCTCTATTTCTAGCTCGTAGGGATCGTCTCCGACATACCACTCTGAAGCTATCTCGTCTTTATTAACTATTGAGATATCATAGGTATAGCTAGAGAGGTCTTCTTCTCCCTTATTTCTTACAGTTACATTAATAAAGTCATAGCTACTAGCGTGATGGAGCCACTCCACCTTTATCGTGGTGGTGCCTCTCGCAAGAGGCGTGACTTTAAAGTTATCAATAGAGACCACCTCTTCACTTGTGGTGGTCACTATTAAGTTATCTTCGCTTGGAGTAAGAGAGGCACTAGGGTCAGAAGAGGATAAAGAGATAGATAAATTAAAGCCCTCTCCTCCCACTTCGAGATACTCGGGAACATCCGTTTTATCAATCGAGATAAAATAGTCATATCCATTATCGATATCATCGTTATAGGAGACGCTACTAGAAGAGTCTCCTCCCTCTGGGGAAGGAAACACATCTTCTGAGAGATCACACGCTCCTAAAAGAAAGATAGGCACTATAAAGATAGTTAAAAGACCTTTTTTCATTATTTTATTTAATCCTTATTTAATATGTGATAATTAGGATATATAGCTATATATGTCCCTTTTATTTACCTTTTATTTTATATCATTAAATAATAAATAGATAGATACAAATAAATAGGGATATATACGTATATACATAAGGAATAAAAAAGGACCCATATTAGATAGGTCCTATTTTTCTTATATTTTAATTATTGGAGGGGATTACTCTTCGTCGTTACCGCCATCTCCGTCGCCGTCGTTGCCATCGCCGTCGTTTTGACCGCTGGGGTTTTCGGTGTTGGTTTCATCGTTCTCGTTCTCGTCTTCATCAGTAGTAACACTTTCAGATTCTTCATCTTCCGATTCACTGGCTTCATAGGAAGGGGGAACATTACTTCTAGAGCCGCTACCGAAATAGAAGTCACCACAAGCGGTAAGAGAGAAGGTAAGTCCAAGGCCCACTAAGATTGTTAATAGTTTACCTGATTTTTTCATAATTTCATATTCTCCTCTATGTTTTATTACGTTCGAGATTATTTTAACTTCTCTTATTATAGAGAGTTAAAAAGAAATTATCACTACTAAAATTAAAAAAAGGACTAGAAACTAGTCCTAATATATATCTAGTCCCATTTCTTTTATTTTAGAGGGCATCCCTAGGGAGTTTAAACTAAATAAAAAAAGCGAGAGAGATAATAGAAAAGATAAAAAGTATCTTAAATGAATAATTAAAGCGGTTTACTAAAGCAATATTAAAAAATCTCAATTTGTTGTAGTATTTTCATGATTTTACGCATTTTACCACAACAATCTTGAAAAAAATTAGTCATTTGTAGTAGTATTTTTGACTTTTTACGCAGTTTACTACTACAATCTTAAAAAAAATTAGTCATTTGTAGTAGTATTTTTGACTTTTGCATGGTATTATCTTGATGAAGAGATGAACAAATGCAAATCATAAAAAGAGAAGAATACCTTAAAAAAATACGACCTTATTATGAGATTGATGATTTAATTAAAGTCATATCAGGAGTAAGAAGATGTGGTAAATCCACTCTTTTAGGGCAAATTAAAGAAGAGATTAAAGAAAAAGGGGTTAGGGATGACCACATTATTGAGATAAACTTTGAAGACTATGGCTATGAGAAAATAAGAAGTGCGGATAAGATGTATAAATACATAAAATCAAGAATCTTAGATGATGATAAATATTACATATTTATTGATGAGATTCAGCATGTTAGAGGATTTGAAAAAGTCATTAATTCATTTAGGGCCACTACTAACTGCTCCATCTTTGTGACTGGGTCAAATTCTAAACTTTTAAGCGGGAAACTTGGATCGCTCCTCGTCGGAAGATGTATCGAATTCAAAATTAATCCCTTTTCATTTAAAGAAGCTTATAACTACCAATTAGAAAGTGGAAACAATGTTTCACCTTACGATTATATCGAAGACTATCTTACTTATGGCGGTTTCCCTGAGCGTTTTAAGTTTAAGGGTGAAAATGAAGTCAAAGAATATTTAAAGCAAACTTATGAGGCCATTATAAATAGGGATATTATCGGTGAAAAATCAAAAATTAATAAGCAGCAGTTTCTAAATATTTCTTCTTATATTTTAAAAAATAGTGGGGAGCTATTTTCTCCTGATTCCATAATGAGATATTTTGAAAGAGAAAATAACAAATTCATAGAAAGAAGTACGATTTACTCTTACCTCGATAAGATGGAAGAAGCCTGCCTTATTAATAGAGTGAAACGCTACGACATTAAGGGAAAGAAATTAATGCGCTACATTGAAAAGGATTATGTAACTGATCTTGGACTAAAAAGAATTAATACGGACTCATTAGAAATTGGGAAGTCATATTACTTAGAAAGCGCTATCTATAACGAGCTCATAAATAGGGGCTACACTGTCTATGTTGGTAAAACCTATAAAGGAGAGATTGATTTTGTTGTGACCTCTTTAGATAAGAAATGCTATATCCAGGTAAGCTATCTTCTCGCTAGCGAGGAAATTATCGAAAGGGAATATAGCGCTTTTAAATCGATAAAGGATGCCTGCCCAAAATTTGTCTTATCATTAGATAGACTCGATTTCTCATATAACGGAATTAAACATATTAATATCGTTGATTTCCTTTTAGGAAAAGTCGATATTTATCTTTCATAAATTATTAATTTGAGACAAAAAATGTAAAAAAAGTGTGACAAAACACCTTTTTTTATTTAAATGTCTAGAATAAGAGATTACGGACTTAAAAATTTGGTCCATTTATTTAATGATAATATTTCTTTTTTTCGCATGCTCCTAGGCTCTTTTCCCCTATCAGCTTCTCTACTTGGCATATAGGTTTATATTACAAAACATATGACTATATTACTAAACGTCTAAAGGAGTAAATTTATAGGGACATTTATAGGGACATTATGGGGACATTTATAGGGACATTGTGGTGACATTTTGCTTGTCACTATAAAATAAAATGCTATAATATAGCTATGACAATTACCAGCGAAGACATTATTGAAGATATGCATAATGAGTTTAAGAGCATGCTTAATGAAAGCC
>JAJQAM010000044.1:5236-9696 GCA_021203805.1 Coprobacillus sp. | reverse complement strand
ACGATATTCCTCTACGTCTCGTGGGCTCGCAGATTTGTACAAGAGACAGACGTTCACTCCCCTTTCTAAAAACACTCCCCCCGTCTTTTTCTTTTCTAGGAAACTCACTCGAAGAATATTTTACGAAACTCTTCCACCCCTTTACGTGTTCTTTCTCTCAATCCGTCCTTTGACCTCGTACACATCTCACGGTGCTTCTGCTCGTGACAGATAGAGCAGAGGGACATTAGGTTTGAGTAAGAGAAACATAGTCGCTTCATGTCTAGCACTGAGAGACCCTCCTCCACTGGATGTATGTGGTGCACCTCAGTGGCTTGGGTTACTAACCCATTCTTCTGACACTCCTCGCAAAGAGGGTTGCGTTGTATCTTTATGGCGCGAACCTTTTGCCAAGTCTTGGAATGGATTAGTTTGTTGTATGTGGGATTTTTACTCATCGTTGCTTCAGACGGTTGAGGTTATATCTTTCACGTGTTTGTTGTGTAGTCTCTATGTTGACTCTCATGTGAGTCCGTTGTGGTTGTCCCATGAGTTTGTACATGCGCTCGGTCTTGTAGAGTCGTTTGAGTTTTTGAGAGCGCTGAAGGTGGGAGCTGTTAGTCTCGCACGCCTCTCTCCATCTAGCCACTGCCCTGTCTCTTAGTTTGGCAATATCTTCAGCCGAGCGAGTGAGTCCCATCACCGCCAAGTAGCGTGAGACATTCGAAGGTGAGCAGCCCAGCATGTGTGCTATTTCAGTATTCAACATTTGAGCGTAGTACTTTGCGATGTATCGTTTACGTTCATCTGACATTTTGGCGAGAAGTATTTACATTCGGGGTCGGTCAAAAACTTATAGAACCTGCCCTCAGTATAGTTAGGGCATTTGCACAAGTATGGCTCAAAGCCTTCACGCGAAGCCTTGAGGTCGTAAGCCAATCTACACTCACGACAGGTGTGAAGTCTACGTGTCTCCACTCTGCTATATGTCGCAGGCTTGTATGCCATAAGTAATAGATTTCGAGTGCAAAGATAGTGCTAAGTTTCTTAACTGCCAAACAAAATGTTAATTTTTTTCTTCTTCGCCCTCTACCTTTTTGGCAAGACTGTAACCCTCTAGCATAGCTTTTATGTGCTCAAGGTGCTTTACCAACCGTCTAAAAGTGACACGAAGCTCGTAAATATGCTCCGCTTGAATGATGATGACAACGAGCAATACTCCAATTAAAATTTCCGTCCAAATCATAATTTCATTTGTTATTGATATTAAAACATTTGATTTAAACCCCCTAGCGTTCTTCCTAAGCGCGTCTATTTTGTTTTTGGTATAATTGTACCCCTTGACAATTTTAAGCGCTTAAAACGCAATTTCATGGGTTTTTCATTCTTCTGGCTCTAAAATTACCGTGATACTCTCAACTCTTGGTATCTCCATCGTGGTGATACGCTGAAAAGTTTCACGCTTGGTTTTCTTCTTGCATAGGGTGGAATGAGTACCACCTGCCGAGATGTAGAGTTCAAACATTCCTGCTTGACTCTCTGAGATAGTATGCACACCGCTGAAGGTATGCCGTTCATCGCCTTGTGTGTAAATTACTTTCATAGCTATTTCGTTTTTGATTTGAGTTTCTTTTCAAAATAGAGCGCACGGACGTTCTTGCCCATCACTCTTAGTCCGTTGACAAGTGTGGGCAGTCTCCTAATGGTGCACTGCACCTCTCCTTCGCCTGTGATTGTGATTGTGTAGAGGTCGGTCGCTTTGTCGTATGACACGCTGATGTCTAGCCCCCAGTCGCGTGCTTCTTGGAGGTTCACCTCCGTGAGGTCTAGCAATTCTTTCTTCGTGAGTCCATCACGTGATTTCTCTAGTAGCGCAATGGCGCTTAGTTTCTTTCGGTAGCGAGCGTTAATCTCTTGCTTTGTTTTCTTTTGCATGAGTTAGAAGGGTAAATCGTTCTGGGTTGGGTATTCTGGTTGCACAAACTCTTCCGTCTGGGTGGACGTAGAGGTGGACGTGGCAACAACATCTGGCACATCCTCCTTTCTGACGCTGTAGAAGTAAGTACATTTAGGGTTGAAGCCCACAAGGAATTTCTTTGTGCCGATGTCTCTGCCCTTTGCTATGTCTATCTGGGCAGTCTCGTTTGTGGACTTATTGGAAAACGTACCCGAGTATGGCAGTCCGTAGATTTCTGGGCGATAGATTAACATTACAATATCAGCCGCCTCTGCTATCTGCCCACTGTCACGGAGTCGCGCTAGAGTTGGTTCAGCACTATTCTTGTCGCGGTTCAGCTGAGAGAGAGCCATGACCCAGATGTTGCACTCCATTGCTACGTTCTTGAGCCTTCGAGCCACTTGTGCCATCATCTGCTCTTGTGTATCCTTGCCACGATTGTTTGTGACGTTGAGGATTTGCAAGTAGTCTATGATAGCACCCTTGATGTTATATTTCTTTGCCATCATACGTATTGAGCCTAGAAGGTCGTCAAACTTGATTGTTGCCTTGTCGTCAAAGAGAAGTTCCGTCTGTGGCATGATGGCAATAGTATCTTTCACCCTTTGCTCTTCCGCGTCATAAAGACCGTTTCTTAGTATGCGAGACGATGATACATCAGTCCCTTCGTACATTGACACAAGCCTTGCCCCCAGTCTTTTCTTTGGCATTTCGAGCGAGTAATAGGCTATAACGTTTCTTTCTCGCATTGCATTGAGAGTGATTGATAGAGCGAAGGATGTTTTACCACTTGAGGTGTCGCCAGCCAGTACGATGAAGTCACCACCCTGAAAGCCACCAACTACGTCTATCTCGGTAAAGCCAGTGTATGTGCCTACTGTTGTGCCTTCTCGGTTGCGTTTCATCTGCTCCAGCACTTCATTGAGAGCATCTCCTAGAGTCGCGACCTCTTCAACGGGTGAGTCCTCCATGACTTGACGGAGTCTTTCATTGATAGTGTCAGTGGAGATGGAATTGTCAGCCAGCAACATTGCACTTGCCTTGAAAGTGTTATCATACTCACGTTTTTTCGCCATCACTTTCAATTCTTGAAGCCAATAGGGTAGTTGGTAGGTGTTGATTGTTTCACTTGCAAGATACGTGAGCCACTCGGTGCTGACCGTGTAGCGTAGTTTCTCGAATATGAGCATGATGTCTAACGACCTGCCTTCTTCTGCTATTGCCTTGATGGTATTGTACACTGTCCTGCGTTCTGGGTCAGTAAAGAGGTTCTCGGAGAATTGGTAGCCATATTCTACCCACGTTTCATCCGAGCAGAGGGCGCAGAGCGCTCGCCATTCGGTAACAGGTAGCGTGTATGGAACGTCTGGGTTGTAGCCACCATCTTGCAGTTTGTTTTGGTTAATTATTTCAGAGCGAGCCTCGAGGTACTCATCTTCCGTCTTTGCCTCTCTTAGTCTTTGAAGTGAAGCATCGCCTAACATTCTGCCCACTTGGGCTATTTGCCGTCCGATTGGCTCACCGTCCCAGCCTTTCTTTTTTCTCTCCTGACGTATAATGTTTTCAATAGCCATCTGCGCCTGAGTGATAGACTTCAATTCTTTATCTCTCTCGGAAGGAGTCATGTTCTTAGTGTGCTCAATCATCTGCTCCATGCCATCTGGTATGTGTGAGATGTCGGCTTGTTTGTTAGTGTAGTTGTTTTCCATGTCGTCTTTCTCTTAATTGTTTTTCTTCGGGACAAAATTTTACGAGTGCACTGTAGAGGTCAGTACAGCCATCTGGAATTGCAACGAAGACACAAGACACATACTCCACTATCTCGTAGCCATATTCATCAACTAGTGATTGAAATTCATCTTGCGTTGGTAGTTTGTCTTTAATGCTCTTGAAGAATAAGTTATTGCTGGAGTACAGATGAATGTAGAAGTCTTTGTATAGACTTGTAGCGTCCGTTGGTAGCCACTTGAAGATGTCATCTTGCTTTGGCTGGGGTTGAGGTTGTGACTCGGAGGGGGTAGGCTCATTGTCATCGTATTTTCCTTCCAAGATGTCGGTGAAGTTTCGAGGTCTCATTATCCAGCCTATATCCACTGGTGCTATCTTCATGTCATAGTTAAGCCCTCTACTTTCCACTGCCTTCTTAATCACGATTGCAACGTTTTGCTTTCCGTTTTTTCCGTATTCTTCTAAGCGAGCAAGTATATGACCCTCACGCTCTTTATTGATACGCTCACATTTTCTCAGCCTTGCCCCTTTCTCGTCAATTTGTGCATTGTAATAGCCCACTATCTTCGAGACTAATTCTCTTTTTTCTCGCCTGACCGAGTCCGCGTCAAAGTTTTGGTTTGACGAAGAAGTCGTAGACTTCTCAATATTAGCTTCGTTAGAAGCATAAGGATAAGGATTAGGATTAGGATTAGGATTAGGATTATGGGGTTGTTGTGCAGAGTTGTGGTCAGTTGTGCTTTGTTGTGCAGAGTTGTGGTCAGTTGTGCTTTGTTGTGCAGAGTTGTGGTCAGTT
>JAJQAM010000044.1:0-5136 GCA_021203805.1 Coprobacillus sp. | reverse complement strand
GTTGTGGTCAGTTGTGCTTTGTTGTGCAGAGTTGTGGTCAGTTGTGCTTTGTTGTATCCTTTTATTCTCTTCTCTCTCCAACGCCCTTTCTTTCTTGCGCTCACACATCAGCCTATAACTTTCCATATATCTCTCAACCTCTTTACGTATAGGCTCAAAGATTGCTATCTCCATAACCTCTAAGCCAGTCGCCTCGCCAGTCTCCGCATACTCAAAGATAGCGTCATAGATTTTTGCACGTATTTCGGGTGGAAGCACACTCAAGTTGTGCCTCCATTCGCAGTTACATAAGACTCTAATGTCCTTCGTCTTTGCCATTGTTATATCCTTTCATAAAGTAAGGGCAATATCACACTTAGGGGGGATATTTGCATGGTGACACTGAGCGATGTTTCCATCGTTCACCCCGTATGTGATATTGCTCCTTGTATTTGACTTTTTCATTGTGTCACTAAAAATATCCGACCGCAAATTTAATGTTAAGTTTCTTAACACGCAAATTTTTCACCGAAAATCTTTCAAATTTTTTCACCATACCGCCAGCGCATACAAGTTGCCCAGCCTTCGTATTCTTGTACACAAAAGTCCGAGACATCCATGTGAGGTGTTTTGGCGATTGTCTCCAGCATATCCATGGCGCGTTCAAGGGTAGGGTAGATGGTCTCGCCAAACTGCCTGCCCTTGTATTCTACTATATAGAATTTCATCACTCGCCCTCCCCAAATTTAGCCCAGTTGTACTTCTCCTCGGGTCGCCAGTCGGGAGACGTGGGTTTGAAGTACCTAAGTGGCACGACATATAGCCAGCCATTGTGAATTGCTCCACTCTCCATGCTTGTGAGGGTCTGACCCTTTTGCCAGTAGTATTGCCACCGCCAGCCGTCCAAATCGCTCTCGTGTGCCTTGCACATTACCAGTGTGCCTGCCGTCAAATCCTTTTTCATAGCTTTTCTTTGTTTTCAAAATGTTTCTTCAACAATGATAGTCTTTGAGCTAAATGGTTAGCCCATGATTTGCACTCCGAGACGTTGTGCTGAGTGTAGGGTCCTTCGCCCTCGCAAAGGCGCTCTACCTCTGCTATCTCACCATCAATGGTGTCTATAGCCTTCTGGACTCTTTCAGCCTTCATGTAATTTTCCTTTCGTATGTAGCAAAAATTCTGAGGTGGGCGCTCGATGTATGGATAAGCCTCTTGCAGGGTCTTAGGCTCATCGTACACAGTCACTTTGCCAATGGATAGTCCCCACACATTCTTATCGTCGCCACCACAGTAGGCGATAAACTCCTCGAATGAGATACCTGCCCTGTCGCAGATGTTGTGCCAATTCCACATACCTTGCGATATTACACCATTTATCTCTAGCTCCCCAACCACTTTCTTCGTTGGCGCAGACGCATAGACGACCACAGTCCGCTTGCCTTGATGGACGGGGTAGAATACATCAGGGCGCAAATCCTTGGGCACCATTCTTCGGAATTCTATAAGCTTCTCTCCGCTCACTATTTTCGCCCAGTACTTAGGCTTGATACTCATTAGTAGTTTCATTTTTTCTCCTCCCCAAAATTAGCCCAGTTGTACTTCTCTTCGGGTTGCCAGTCGGGAGACGTGGGGTGGAAGTACCTAAGTGGCACGACATATAGCCAGTCGTCGCGTCTCTCCTCCGAGATGATGTCGGGCTTGGTCGCGCCTCTCTCTGCATAATACTCCACTCGCCAGCCCACCAGTTCGCTTGTGGTTCTCTTGCACATTACAAGTGTGTCAAGTGGCAGGTCTTTTTTCAACTCCCCCTCCCCTTCAATAACATAGAGTGTGAACACTCCTTTAGTGCACCCTCTGACACACGAGCCTTTCTTTGCTATCTTCTCAAGGTCACTCTCCTCAATGTAGGTGCTAAACTCTTTGCCGTCATCTCTGACTTGAACGACATTTGCCGTCGTAGCCACTGGGGTGAAGAATATGTCCTTTACTCTCCCCCTTGTCAATGCCCCTCTTTGATTGTCAGTTAAAAGGTATTTGCCCACAAGGGCTTCCTTAAATTCTTGTCTTGTCATAGTTTTTCTTTGTTTTTAATCATTTGTATTTCTTTGTCGGGGTATAGCCCCTCGTAATATCTCACAAGTTCCTCCGCCTTCTCACGTGGCACGTTCCACCAAAAGATGGTGTGTCCGACTTGGATGTGGTACGTGTCAGTCATTAGAATAGCGTTAGTTGTCGTTCTTCGTTCTCAGTCTCCACGAACATCTTCCGAAAGAGGTGATACAAGCAACTCACCACGATGGAGTTTCCCGCCATCTTGTATTGTTGCGTCCTGCTTACCCCAGACGCTTGTATCGTGTCGATGTCTTTCTCATCAACGTCCATTAGTCTGAAGCACTCCCACTCGGTCAGTTTGCGGATGCGGTAGTGTCCCTCCATGAATTTCGGCTCGAACCCTCCTCCTGTGTGAGTGTTCAGTGTGGGGGATAGTCCATTGGCATCATAGATGCGTCCTCGTTGGTTGCTCTCCCATGCCGTTTGTCCCTTGTATAGGTTGCCAACCTCCTCCACCTGTGGTTCGCGTCCTCGTATGGCGCACGGTGTAACACTCTCTTCCTTACAGATAAGAAGGTTGTCCTTTTGCACACTTGTCAGAGTATTTGTCAATCCATCATCCCGTGGCTCAAGGTTGCGCATTAGGTGTCTGCTCAACCTATTCGGGCCTTCCTCGTATTCTTTCCGATACTTGCGCCCGAACTCGTTGCGTCTTGGTGTCAAACATTTTTCGTCCATACATTTGTCTATTAAAACGTTTATCATATTTCCTCCGTCCAGGTTACAACTGGCGAAATTCCCCACGCACCATATACACGGTGACGCTGGTGACATTCCCAATGTCGTCCTCCATATATTCCGCCTATCTCCTGAACTTCATTAATTATCTTCTACGTAGTTATCTTCTGCTCTCGGTTGAGCCGCTGCCAATATTGCTTTTGCGATGCCCCCCCCTCTGTGGATTCAAACCTAAAGCCATTGCCACGCTCTGCATTTAGTTTATTCTTCCTCAAAAACGTCTCCACAAGTCTATCAGAGAGATAATATCGCTCGTCCACCTGCGGCTCAAGCACGTCCTTAAGCACACGTGTGAGTGGCATTTTCTTGGGGAAGTGGTAGCTTCCACCATCCAAAATGCTTATCATAAACACTCGCTCTCGGTTCTGGGGTACTCCATAGTCCTTTGCGTTGAGTACCTTCGCGAAGTTATCATAGCCATACCTGGCCAACTCGGCTTGCCACTTTAGGAAATAAGGTCTGAAGTTCTCGCTTATAAGGTTCTTGACGTTCTCAAAGAGAATGTACTTAGGCTTCTTTGCAAGGATGGCACGTCTACACTCCCATAGCAAGGATGAACGCGTGCCACTACCTTCTTCACCACCTGCCCTCATGCCCGCTATTGAGAAGTCTTGGCATGGACTACTCATCGTGAAGAGGTCGAAGTCGGGTACAGTATCCCAGTCTATCGCGCAGATGTCCCCATAGTTTTTTTCCTTGAGGTCAGGAAAGAGCGCATTGTGTGCCTGGATAGCATATTTATCTATCTCGCACCAGCCCACGCACTCATACTCGAACTCAGGGAAATTCCTGTGCAACCGCTCCAACGCGAGCAACTGGCTATCGTAGCCACTGAATGATGTAAACACTCTGATTTTCATCGCTAAACTTTCTCCTCTATTTTCAGCAACACTCGCACCTCTCTTCCCAAGCGGTTTTCTATTATGACCCTCATTGCTCGTCCTCCTTCCTCAACACTACCCATTGCCCATTAATAGGGTTCTTGACTGGCTTGCCCTGAGCGAAGTCATAGAGGTCTTTCTTTTCTACCTGCGCCCCACCACCATCGGCAAAGAGTAGTAGTACTACATCAGACTGCTCACCTTCCTCGTAGGGGATGTCCTCAATGACGTGGGCAGTCATTTCGCGGTGTTCACCAATCACTACACACACCGACTCGCCCAGCGTGATATTGGCGACCATTTCGAGTTTCTTTTTCTTGCTCATGCCTTGCCCTCCCTAATTTCGTATAAGATTTTCGGGTTTTCAGTATAGAGTTTCCGAGCATACTGCACCGCTTGTGTTTGTGTTGTGAATGAGCCGAAGAAGAGGCCCTCACCCCATACTTCGTAAACTTCCTTTTTCATACGTCGCCCCTCCTATCGTGGTTGCCACTTTTTAGAATGCAGAAGGCGATGAAGCCTATCACCACCACTGCAACAATGATTGTTAATACTGTTTCCATATTCTCAAACTATTTAATTAAATCGCGTTTTTGCCCTTTTCCTTTCGCTCTAAGCGCGTTTCTCTCGTTAGACGTGTAATTATACCCTCCAAAGATTTTAAGCGCTTAAATCGCAAATTTAACATATTCCTCAATCGCGTCCACAAAGTCATCTAGACCTCGCACCACGATGTAGTGATACCCTCGCCCCTCCACTCGCCTTTGCCAATCCTTCTGAGATGGTGACTGGCGACCTTTAGCCGTTTTCATCTCAATACACAAGCCATGATAGTGCTGGTTAGGTACTAACAATAGCAAGTCCGCGACCCCTGCCACCATACCCTCATCCTTGAGCCGTTTTCCTGCCCTCTGCCTTTGTAGGAGCGTGCCATTGAGCATTGCACCATTTGGCACGGCAAAGAGTAAACCGCGAAGGCGTGGGTATTGGTAGTTGAACCACTGCAAGCAAGCCACCTGCAAATCGTGTTCGGGGTGGGTCGGACTCTTACGTGTGTGAACCTGCAAAGAGAGAAATTCGTCTAGTTTCATTCCTTTATCCAAACTTTATGTTGTTTGTTAGGCTCGTCCAAAAACGCATAGTAGTAGTAGCCGTCGGCGATTAACCGCTCAGCCTCCTCGAAGCCGAGAGAGAAATGATGTACTCGCCCTTGTGAGTCTAGCCCATTAATCACAAGCACGTTTTCCAAAAGTTGGTATATCCACTCAATGCAAAAAGTTTCATACTCCTCGCTTCGCACTACAAGCGTCCGCCCCGTGAGAGCCGTTTTGATTTCGTCTAAACTCATAGCCATTTTTTATTTCTTTCTAGTTCATTATAAGCCTCCGCGATTTCGTCTGCCTTTTCAGGGTCGGGCAAGTAGATA
>JAJQAM010000009.1:23389-106173 GCA_021203805.1 Coprobacillus sp. | reverse complement strand
CAAGTAAAGTTTGGTCTTCACCAATCCAGCCAAAGGAGGCGACGGTTATGTAGTTAGAGATAACCATCATTTCGCCCGGTATCATCATGGTCATAAGGAAGATCATGAAGACTGCCTCTCTACCCTTAAAGTTAAGTCTAGCAAAGGCAAAAGCCGCAAGGATTGTGGTTATCAGTGTGCCCAAAGTGTCAAATACGGCCACGACAATAGTGTTAAGCATATATCTTCCAAAGTTAAAGACTTGGAAAACATATACGTAGTTACTCCACATGACAATAGAGGGGAAGAAGGTCTGTGTGGACGCCATTATCTCGGTGCGTTGCTTAAAAGATGTGATAATCATCCAGTAGAACGGGAAGATTACTAAAAGCGCCATCACAATAAGGAAGATATAAGTAATTGTGGTAAAGATAATCTTACTTACTCTTTCACTTGCTTTAATAGACTCCACAGTTCTTCCTGACTGCTCAATTGAGAGAACGAGGTTATCATTAACCACCACTCTCTTAAAGTCAGGATAAATGTAGTATCCATCTCCTTCATCGTCTCCACTACTTCCGCCATTAGAGGTATTTAAAGACTCGGGAATCTCTTCCTCGGTAATGGTAGCATCAGATTTTAGTGTTTCTGTCTCTTCCATCACGCACCTCCTTAATAATAGATCCTTCGGTTAGAGACTCTAAACTCAATAACCGTAAAGATTAATATAATGACGAATAGGAATACAGCGGCCGCTGCTGCATACCCAGTCTGAGTGGACAAATAGTTATAGATATAGTAGACGATAGTTTCCATGTTTGGCTCGGCTGCTGTCCCTAACGTTCCTGGTCCATTGAAGAGGGCTACTACTGACGTGTACTCCTTAAACGCTCCCATAAAGGACGTTACCAGGATGTACATGATCTGAGGACCAAGAAGAGGAATAGTTATATGCATTAGTCTCTTAGTGCGGGAGGCCGCATCAATTTGAGCGGCTTGATAATACTGCTTATCAATTCCCTGTAAGCCAGAGAGGAAAATAAGAATCTTAAATGGCAGCGCTGACCAAATGATATAGGTACATAATGGCACCATCGCCACCCACCTACTAGCGCCATATATCCACGTTATGTTTGACTGGAATATATAGTTTATTATGCCGTTTTCTGCAAAGATAACGGAGAAAACCATACCAATAGCAATCGTATTAGTCACATAGGGCAGGAAGAATATAGTTTGTAGAATTCTCTGGAACCACTTAATGGAGTTAAGAGCGACAGAGATAAGAAGAGCTAAGATTGTAGCAATAGGAACGGTCACAAACACGATAAAGAAAGTGTTTGGAATAGCGTATTGGACGAAATAGACTTCTCTCGCTCCATTCTCTGTTTCCATAAGACCAAGAATAATTCCATAGTTAGAGAAGGTAAAACCATTACTATGACCTGTCGCGTAGTTATAATCCTTAAGGAATGAGATAACAATCGTATTAATTAGAGGATAGATAAGGAAAATAACGAGAAGAATAATAACAGGAGCAAGGTAGATCCAGGCTTTCCAGTTATTTTTAGCCACGACATCATCAACGCCGCCTACCTTATATTCCTTAGCGTTTCTCTTATTAGAAACGAGACGAACAACAGTAGCACCATCATCAGTGACGTAGACGCCTTTCTCATCGAGCGCCATTTCTTCCGCAGTTAAAACTTCGGGGTCGCACTCCACGAGCTCGTTTTTCTTTTTCGGATGGAATAGTTTGTAGAAGAAGTTTTTCATCTGTATCCTCTCTTAGCTATTAGAAATCAAAGTAAATTCGATCCTGACTTTCTCCATCAAAGAGATAGAGTTTATTAGGTTTGACTTTGAGATTTAAATCTTTATCACTAGTAATCTGATTATCAGAGATAATCGCTTTGAAGGTTTCAGTGGTGCAGCTAGGATTCTTGGCAACGATTGAGATATCTCTACCTAGAATCTGAATCATCTCTGCACTAGCGTGGAGGACATTAGTGTCCTCACTTGTGCCAATATCAAAGCCTTCTGGACGCACCGTGACATAGACTTCTTTCTCTCCGTCACAGATTTTCTTTTTGGCTTCGTAGACAACATCGTCACCGACGATGATTTGTTTACCCTTCACTTTGCCCATGAAGATATTAATCTGTGGGTTACCAAGGAAGGAAGCCACGAATAAGTTAGCAGGGTTAGAATAGACCTCTTGAGGAGCGCCGATTTGTTGCATCTCGCCTAGTCTCATAACAACGATAAGGTCAGAAATAGACATTGCTTCTTCTTGGTCGTGAGTGACGAAGATAGAGGTAATACCAGTTTCCTGCTGAATTCTTCTAATTTCCTCTCGAGTCTGGAGACGGAGCCTAGCGTCAAGGTTAGAGAGCGGCTCATCAAGAAGGAGCACTTTTGGCTTCTTTACAAGTGCACGGGCAATGGCCACTCTTTGCTGCTGACCGCCGGAGAGCTGAGATGGTTTACGCTCAAGATATTCATCAACGTTAACGAGTTTTGCGGTATCATAGACGATATCACGTCTCTCTTCTTTGGTGAGTTTTCTATGGGTAATAGCCTGCGTAGTCTCAACGGAGAGGTCTGCAAGAGAGAGCTCTTCAACAAGATGATTAGTAATCTCATCAAGTTTCTCCTGAGGAGCCCCATTAATCTTGAAGAAGATTTTGAATTTATCAGTGTCAAAATAGAGCTTAAAGTCAGAATAGGAAACTCCTTGCTCTTTGAAATATGTCTTAATTGTTTTTTGTAGGTCTTCATCATGAACATCAGTGATGAAATAGGTTCTTGATTCATGCTCAGTGCAGCCGTCAAGGACATTAAGGACCTCTTCAATGCGGTGGACATTGACATCCGAGAGCATCACCATAAGTTCAAAGCCGGTGTGGAGGTGAGAAATAAGAGCACTGGTGACTTTAATTCCAATCTCTTTCATCGCATTACGGCATCCATTAATAGTGTCATCCATCTTGTTAGTGTCAAAGTGACGACCAAGCTCCGCTTTATAAGTGATAGCGACTTCTTGATTTTCACCAACTTTAGTAATCGTCGCTCTTAAAGCGTTATCAAAGAGAGCTTCACTGGTCTGAACTTTCTGCTCATCAGTGAGAGTACAGTCAATAATTTCAGGCATGTGCTCTTTAAAGATATTAGCGGTTCCTTCGCTGACATTAATAAGGGAGATATTAAGAGTTAACACTCCATCAGTGGTGGAATCACTTAATTTGTACTGTTTCTTTTTAAGACCGGTCTTTTGAAGGAGGGTCTCAACGGATTTAAGAATACCGTCTACAACATCTCTCTTCTTAAGAGTGTACGTATAGGTAAGATCAAACTGATAGAAGGTCTCAAGGGGAACTTCCACTTTGAGATTGGTGAGAGGGAATTCGATATTTTTATAAATGGTCATGTGAGGATAGAGAGCATAGTTTTGGAAGACGAGACCAATACCTCTTTTTTCAGGAGCGAGGTTAGTGACTTCTTGGTCACCAAACCATACCTCTCCAGAGGTAGGGGTCTGAAGTCCGCTGATCATGTATAGCGTCGTGGACTTCCCGCATCCTGAAGGACCAAGAAGTCCTACAAGCTGTCCGTCAGGGACAGTAAAATCGAGGTCTTTAACCGCAACAGTGTCTCGTATGTTCTTTTTTGAGTCACCTAGGAATACTTTTGTTAGGGCTTTAATTCTAATTTCCATATTCTTTCTCTCTCCTTATGTTTTAGTTTATATCGGTTCCCGTTCCGTCATCTTCTTCATCTTCATTAAGTTTAAGTCTCTCTACTTCTTTTCTATGGCGCGCTGCCTTACCCGCTAGCCAGAAGTAGCGGATGTAATAGCCTACGGCTATTATCGCACCAATAGCGAAGAAGAAGACATAAACATCAATTGGATTATAGGTCACTACTGCATTATTGAGCGGCATCACTCTAAAGAGCAGAGTGGCCACAAAGAAGATTAGTAGGCCTATAAAGATATAAGCAATAATAGCTTGATTGATGAATTTACGGGTGTTCATCCTTCTAAATTCATCGTTTTTGAATTTATTCTTACGGTAGAAGTATAGTCCAAGGGTTGCTGCTAGGAACACTACCGTATAGCCAACGAATAATAGGATAAGAATAAGATTAATATTTGTAAAGGACGGAGCAACTTCCGTATAGTCCATGACATTAACTATGCCAAACCTCGTTTCCACACTTGATTTAGAGACAATTGAGTTACGAGATTTATTATATAAATCAATTGTGATCCTTAGACCAACAATATCCACACTTCTAATATCACTGACTTTAAAGCCTTTATAGATATCCTTATTGTGAATGAGGAAGGATAATTCATTGTTTCTCTTGGTATTGATTTTAGAGTAGGCCACTGGAGTGTCCACTTTTAAATCAATAGTGTCGAGTTCTCCGTCTTCATTAATATAGCCAATTCGGTAGTAAGCGGAATTAAGCGAGGTTAAACGATATCTAATCTGAAGAGTGCCGTCTTCAATGCTAGAAAGGTTATTCTGATAAGTTGACTTTTTAAGATTTGGATAAACATCATAGTCCACTTTTTTGACATTCATCACAAAAGCGGAGTATCCAGAGAAGGTATTGAGGGAATTAAATGAGTAGTCAATGTAGTTAGAAATATCATCCTCAATAGAGTAGGATAATCTTGGAATGCAGTACATCTGTCCATACGTGTGTAATAATTCTCCAGTGTCTTCATCCGTATACGGATATTGAAGATCTGGATAGAAATAATTACCCCCAGTCTCACTATAATCATTAGATGCAAAATATATGTTAAAGAAGACGAGAGATTCATTATTGATCTTCTCACCCTCACCCATATCGATATCAAAATACATAACAAGACTTGTCTGGCCCATGTTTTTGCCTATGGTATCAGAATTACTGTTAGTGCTGCTGACAGGGAAATAGGTAAGACGGGTCTCAATATATGAGCCCTCTTCGTTATAAACATCATATTGAAGTCCAAGTCTTAAATCATCGCTATAAACATAGCCTTCTTTAGTAAAGGTCTCCTCACTACCAACATATAAGTCAACATCTTTAGAGCTGGTCTTGGTGGTAGAGATTCCTTGGCGGCGGTCTTCAGCGGCGTTACCTTCATAGACAACTGTGCATCCAGAAGGGAAGACTTCATCTGGGTCAAAGAAGAAACTATCTTTATCAGATTCATCAAAGCCAAGTTTAAAGGTTACACCTTTACCCGTTAGGTTAGTGAAGGCATTAGGATCAATGGTCTCAATAGAAGAAGGAATATAAATAGAATTAATGGAGTCTACCGCATCTTCTTCCACAATATCAGAACCGATGGAGGTGATATCGATGTTAGCACGTGAGCCGTAATAATACTGATAAGGAATAATGGGATCGCTTACTCCAGCAGTGATTGAGAAAACATAGCCGGTTAAAGCTTCAGGACCAGCATCTTCTTCCCCTTCCTCAAGGCCTTCAAGTCTTTCACTTTCAGTGGGAAGATCTTCAAGACTAACGGGGTCATCAAGAGCGATAAAGATAGTTCTATTAGTAGAGTTATTACCAGAATAAATTGTGGTCTGAGAGGAGAAAGAAGCGGTATAGCTTTGGCTTGTTGGGGTGGTGGTAGAGGTTGAAATGCTAATAGTTAAATCTTCGTTATCTATTTCATTTGCCTCATCGCTACCTGGGAATAAAAGCTCAAGCTCCTCGGACTCAGGATTGGTCTTTTGAATTGGATCAAGTGTGTCCCCATTTGCGTATTTAGCGGGGGCTAAGACATTATCGCTACTAGCGGTATTTGAGCATCCCGTGCAGACACACAAAAAAACAAAAAAAGAAGATATAATGCCTGCGCCTATCTTCCTATTTGTCATATAAGTTATCTACCCTCCTTTACTAAAAGAAGAATAGTCATATTTTCCTGGGTTTTTAGATAGTTATTTTTTAACATCTCCACTCACCAGGTATTATTCTAAAATAATTATTATTTTAATTCAAGTCTCTACGAGAAAAATTTACAGGCTCTTTACTTGTGTCCATTTTTCCTACTTTAACTTCGCTATAGTCATTAAAAATATCGTTTTCTCTAGTGGAGACATCCGCGAGATTGAGACAGAAATCTGGAAACCCCTGTTTGTTTCGGGAAAACGCCATCATAGAGAAAGAGATGATAACGGGAATCGCAAAAGTAAAGACAGAGAGAATATAGATAAAAAAGTAGAAAATAAGGAAACGAGCGAGGTTTCTTTTCCAGGTTGGATTAAGAAGGCGCTTATCCACTGTCCCAATATGATAAGCGAGTTTCCCAATTGTCTTTCTTCCTTTTTTAAATATAAGCGTAGGAACATAATACACTAAGACACCTGAGATGAGGAAAGCAGGCAGTATCTCCGCGTATATTAAGACATTAGACATATACTTAGTGAGGTCATAGTAGTTAGGCACCGCGATAACTAGATAGCCCTGAAGAACTTCATCAATATAATAGGTATAGAAGTTATCAAAATATCCCTGAGCGGTGACATTAGCGTAGGCCACATCATTTATTGCTATATTCCCATTTTCATCTACGATGAAATAGTGATTGCCGTAGTTATCAGTAAAGTTATCACTGAGTCTAGCGGCGTCGTAGTCATCCCTTAGCGTCCTAGCGGTTTCTTCGTCGCATCTCTCGTCGCAAAAGGAGAGGAAAGTATTAACCGCGCTTTGCGCCTGACTCATTCTATTCCATCCAGAAAGATCCATTCTATTAAGATAGCTAATGATATCAATCATGCCCCAGTCAGGGTCGTCTCGATATAGACCTGACTCCACTCTCGCGGCGGTTAGCTCTTCATTATTTTCTTTATAGGTATCAGTGGAGACCACTATCGCTCTAGCGGATACAAAGATAATAATAAAGACCACTACTAAGATTAATAGATCGATAAGACCGGCCATAACGCGTCTCCAAAACTTTGGATTAGCGTATTCTATCTTAATCTTCTCTTCTTTTTTCTTCTCGCTTTCAAAGCCGAAGTTATCAAATTTATAGACGTCATCTTCACTCATAGTTTATATCCTTCAGCTCTATATATCTCATCAAGAGAGTCCGTAGATATTAAAACACTTCTTGAGAGTTTATCAAATAATGATTGATTGAATTTAGAAAATAGTAAAACAATAAGGGAAATAAGTAGGATGATTAGTGAAATCGCGGTTAATATAACAAACTGACCCCCTCCTAGTCCAAATAAATAGTTAAAGTTAACCGTGGGCCAACCGATAAACATGATAAAGGCAAGGTTAGAAATAAGAGAATAAATAGAGTTAATAGCGACCTCTCCCTTACGGACTAAATAGAGATTATTAGTGCCCACTCTCTCAGCGTGCATGATAAGCATCGCAATCGTTTTTCCGTGTTTATTACAGAGTGGAATGACTAAATAACAGACAAGCGTAGTGATAAAATACGTGACATAAGTCGCTATAACCACTAGCGTGTCAATCTGCCCAACAAGGTATTCCATCCTTTCGTCAATCTTGTTATAGGACATTCCGTTATAGCTTAGATCATTTATTGCGATATCTTCCACCATATCGTCAAAAGCAAGGTAAAAGAAGTCCTCAATAATATCATCATAGAGCTCTTCTCCAGCGTTAGAGGGAGAGTCTCCCACGGTATATAGCGGGGAAAGAAGCTCTATATATTCGTCATAGAGCTTAGGAGAGTCATCCACTACTTCAAAATAGATAGAGTCAGAGTAGATATTTAAATAGGTAGCAGTGTCCTCTCTTATATCTATGTAGTAAGTCTTAAAGATATCGTATTCCTCGCCTTCTCCCGTAACATAATACTCAATGAATTTAGTCGCGGTGTAATACTCACTATTTTCTAGATAGGCTTTATCATTAACGTCTTCGTAGTAGAGAAGACCATTTCCCCTAAGGATATCCGCGATATCTAGCTGCCTATCATACATCTCAGTGGAATAGTCCTTATAGTGACCTGCGGCTTTAGTAATCGGCATCACCGCGATATTCATAAGAAGCATTGCCATAATGAGATTAATAAAAAAGTCCGCGAGAAAAACAAGAATCCTTCTTCCTTTCTTAAGGGGATTAATATTTATCTCATTTGGCCTTGTTTCTTGGCCGTATTTATCGTAAAGCTCTATATCATCCTTAGGCATGTCTATATTATTAACCTTTATACTCCTTATTTCTTATATAAGTTGCTCCCTTGGTGGTTCCAATTTTGATAATCTTATTTTCTTTAAGTAACTTTTTTATTACAGCAGCCACTGTATTACTCGAGACATCTAAAAGTAAAGAGGATATTTCCGCATTTGATAAAGGAATAGAAGAGGACATAATTAAATCTTCAATTTGTCTTGATTTATTATTTTCACAATTCTCTATTTTCTTAAATTTATCATCAAACTTTTGATAACATCGCCAAAGTATTTCAAAGAAATACATGATAAAAGGCATATAGTCATTATTATTCTCGTGCCAACCCACCGATGATTCTCTTAAGGCTTTATAATAATCATCCTTATTCTCATTAATAAGTTCTTCAAAGGAAACATATTTTTGAATATCGATATCAGATTGGTACAAAAGAAGATTTGTGATTAAGCGGGATATTCTTCCGTTCCCATCAAGGAAAGGGTGAACACAAAGAAAATCTAGAATAACACAGGGGATTAATACTAGATTATTAATTTCGCCATCACTTCTCGCGTCCATAAAAGCAAGATAAAGTTGTTCCATAGCCACCGGCGTGTCAATAGCGCTCACAGGATTCCATACAATAACTCTTTCATTAGTGTCCTTATCATATCCTGAAATAAAGTTGTTATAAGGCTTATAGACCCCTCTCACGCTATCATTTTCGTTAGTAAGACTAAGCAAAAGACTATGAAAACCAAGGACATCTTTTTCGCAAAAATCTAAATTTTCATGATCAGAGTGAATAAGATTAAGCACTAATTGGTAGCCTTTAATGTTCGCTTCATCATGACTTTTAGGAGCAGCATCAGTTTCAATAAGTTTTTTAATTCTTGTATCGGTGCTATAGATACCTTCAATAGCGTTAGATGTTTTTACAGACTCAAAAACGGCGATACGTGAAAGCTTATCAATGACAGAACTATATTTTTCTTTATAAAAGGGCTCTTTTCCTTTTACCTCATATATAGTTCTAAGATAGTTTAATAGTGTCGCGTTTGTGGGAAAATCTTTAAGAAATGAATAATCAAATTTATGCATATTATCTTAATTCTTTACTATCTAGGTATTTTAGCATATATTTATCTAAATAACTACATTATTTCGATATAATTATAATTTTATTTAGGTATTTTTAAGCAAAAATATCTAAAAATTTAAATATTCTCGATATTTTTATCTAAATATACAAAAACCCTAGTTCGTCGCTAGGGTTTAATTCTAATTAATTAACTAAATCTTACTTTAAGATTTCGTTAACAGTTCCCGCTCCTACGGTGTGACCACCTTCACGGATAGAGAACTTCGTGCCTTTTTCAAGGGCAATTGGGTGAATGAGCTCAACGGTAAGCTCAACGTTATCACCAGGCATCACCATCTCTACGCCCGCTGGAAGAGTAATCACTCCAGTGACATCAGTAGTACGGAAGTAGAACTGAGGACGATAGTTAGAGAGGAATGCGGTGTGACGTCCACCCTCTTCTTTGGTAAGGACATAGACCTGACCTTTGAATTTGGTGTGAGGAGTCACGGTGCCAGGTTTAGCAAGGACTTGTCCTCTTTGGACCTGATCACGGTTAACGCCACGGAGTAAGACACCAATGTTATCACCAGCACGAGCTTCATCAAGAGTCTTTCTAAAGGACTCAAGACCAGTAATAACGGATTTGATGGTGGGTTTAATACCAACGATTTCGACTTCTTCACCGAGGTGAGCGGTTCCTCTTTCCACACGGCCGGTAACAACAGTACCACGGCCTTGAATGGTCATGGTGTCTTCAATAGCAAGAAGGAATGGCTTATCGATTTCACGGACTGGAGTAGGAATATAGGTATCACAGGCATCGAGAAGATCGAGAATCTTCTTTTCTTCCGCGGGATCACCTTCAAGGGCTTTCTTCGCAGATCCACGAATGACTGGAACTTCGTCTCCAGGGAAACCGTACTGGTTAAGTAGGTCACGGACATCCATCTCAACTAAGTCGAGAAGCTCATCATCATCCACCATATCAGTCTTATTGATATAGACAATGATATAAGGCACTCCAACCTGACGAGCGAGAAGAATGTGCTCTCTAGTCTGAGGCATAACGCCGTCGGTAGCGGCGACAACGAGGATGGCACCATCCATCTGAGCCGCACCAGTAATCATATTTTTGACATAGTCAGCGTGCCCTGGGCAGTCAACGTGGGCATAGTGACGTTTCGCGGTGGAGTACTCGATGTGAGCGGTATTAATCGTAATACCACGAGCCTTCTCTTCTGGAGCGGAGTCAATTTGCTCGTAGGAAGTCTTAACAGCGCCGCCTGTCTTGGATAAAACAGAAGTAATCGCCGCAGTTAATGTGGTTTTACCATGGTCAACGTGGCCAATAGTACCGATATTAACGTGCTCTTTAGATCTGTCAAATTTTGCTTTTGCCATGATTAATATCTCCTTTCAAATTTGTAACTTTGCGTATTCTTCATTTTAAAGCATTTCATATTTATAATCAATATTCCCTATGGAATAATTAATTATCTTTTTGCGCTTGTCCCGCTTTTTTAACGATCTCTTCCTGAATAAACCTTGGGGTTTCTCCATAGTGATCAAACTGCATGGTGTAATTTCCTCTGCCTTGAGTCATGCTTCTTAGGTCAGTCACATAGCCAAACATCTCTGCAAGTGGGACTTCCGCTTCAATGATTTTAGCGTTGGCTCTTTGCTGTTCACCGGTGACATTACCTCTTCTTCTTGAGATATCACCGATGACATCGCCGTAGTACTGCTCAGGAACGGTGACTTCAATCGCCATAATAGGCTCAAGGATAATGGGGTCACATTTCTTCGCGGCTTCTCTTAGCGCAAGGGAAGCAGCAATCTTATAGGCCATTTCCGAGGAGTCAACTTCGTGGTAAGAGCCATCGAATAACGTGGCTTTAATATCCATCACCTGAAAGCCCGCGATAAGCCCTCTTGTGAGAGCGTCTTCTAGGCCGTCTTTGGTCGGCTTAATGTATTCCTTAGGCACGACGCCTCCGATGATGTTATCCACAAACTCAAAGCCTTTACCAGGATTAGGCTCAAACCTAATCTTAACGTGGCCGTATTGACCATGTCCTCCAGTTTGACGGATGTATTTACCTTCGCACTCCGCCATGGTCTTAATCGTCTCTCGATATTCAACTTGAGGAGCGCCGACATTGACCTGAACGCCAAACTCTCTTCTAAGCCTATCAACAATGATATCGAGATGAAGCTCACCCACACCCGCGATAATCGTCTGACCGGTTTCAGAGTTAGTTCTCACTCTGAAGGTTGGATCTTCTTCCGCGAGTTTATTAAGAGCGGCGGTCATCTTCTCTTGATCAAGTTTTGTCTTTGGCTCAACGGCCTGCTCAATAACTGGGTCAGGGAAGACCATCTTTTCGAGGATGATGGGATGATCTTCTTCACAAAGTGTATCACCCGTTGTGGTATTTTTGAGTCCCACAACCGCGCCGATATCACCAGCATGAAGGGCATCAACATCCTGACGGTGGTTTGAGTGCATGAGCACTACTCTTGCAATTCTTTCCTTTTCTCCTCTTGTGGAGTTAAGGACATAAGTTCCCGCGCGAAGAGTACCGCTATAGACACGGACATAGGTAAGTCTACCAATGAAGGGGTCAGTGGCAATCTTGAAGGCAAGGACTCCAAGGGGAGCATTGTCATCAACTTCGCAGGTAACTGGGTTACCTCTATCATCCGTTCCTTTAGCAGGAGGAATATCTAGTGGAGATGGGAGGTAATCAACCACCCCGTCAAGGAGTAGCTGAATATTCTTATTCTTATAAGCAGAGCCGCAGAAGACAGGATGGAACTCGCCGCTTAGGACCGCTTTACGAATAACTTTTTTGGTGGTCTCAGCGTCAGGCTCTTCGCCTTCTAGGACCATCATAAGAATATCATCGTCAAAGTAGGCAAGGGTTTCAAAGAGCCTTGCTCTTAGCTCTTTGACTTTAGGAAGATATTCTTCAGGGATAGGCTCTTCATGAGGCTCATCATGGAAGTCTGAGGTATAAACCCAGGCTTTTTGCTCAACGAGGTCAATGCAGCCTTTAAGTGTGGATTCAATACCAATTGGATATTGAACCGCTTCCGCTTTCGCTCCAAGTTTTTCTCTTACGGAGCGGATGCTCATTTCATAGTCGGCGCCAATAGCATCGAGCTTATTGACGAAGACAAGACGAGGGACTCCGTATTTAGAGGCCTGTCTCCAAACGGTCTCGGTTTGGGGCTCCACTCCGTTTTTACCGTCTAGGACGGCAATAGCGCCGTCAAGGACACGGAGGGATCTTTCCACTTCAACGGTAAAGTCGACGTGCCCTGGAGTGTCGATAATATTGATTCGGTTTCCTTTCCAAAACGCGGTTGTGGCGGCGCTGGTAATGGTAATACCTCTTTCTTGCTCCTGGACCATCCAGTCCATAGTGGCTTGTCCTTCGTGGACTTCACCGATTTTATGAATCTTACCGGTATAGTAGAGGATTCTTTCAGTAATGGTGGTTTTACCGGCATCAATATGAGCCATAATCCCAATATTACGGGTATGGGCTAAATCGTATTCACGTGCCATAAATCCTCCTTACCAGCGATAATGAGCGTAAGCTTTATTGGCTTCCGCCATCTTGTGGGTATCTTCTCTCTTTTTCACCGAGGCTCCGGTGCCGTTTGCGGCATCGATAATCTCAGCGGCTAGTTTCTCTTCCATGCTCTTTTCGTTACGTAAACGAGCATACGTGACTAGCCATCTTAAACCAAGGGTCACTTTTCTTTCGGGACTTACTTCCACAGGAACCTGATAGTTAGTGGCACCGATTCTTCTGGTTTTAAGCTCGACATCTGGCATGATGTTATTAATCGCGGTGGCGAAGACGTCCATTGCGGGTTTTCCCGTCTTCTCTTCGATACGATCAAAAGCATTATATAGAATCTTCTGCGCGGTTCCTTTCTTTCCATCAATCATTAATTTATTAATTAATCTCGTCACGAGTTTTGAATTATAAATTGGATCAGGAAGGACATCACGTTTTTCTACACTACCTTTTCTTGGCATATCTTAATCCTCCTTTATTTATTAGTTATATATCTATATATAAATTAGTCGTTATCTTTTGGTTTTTTGGTGCCGTATAGGCTTCTTCCCTGTCTTCTCGCTTCAATACCAGCGCAGTCAAGAGTTCCACGAATAATGTGGTATCTCACGCCTGGAAGATCCTTCACTCTTCCTCCTCTTACAAGGACGGTGGAGTGTTCCTGAAGGTTATGACCTTCTCCCCCGATATAAGCGGTAATTTCATAGCCATTTGATAATCTGACACGGGCGTATTTTCTAAGCGCAGAGTTTGGTTTCTTTGGAGTCATAGTGCCCACACGAGTACAGACACCTCTCTTTTGAGAACAGGCTTGGTTAGTTTCCTTTTTCTTAAGGGAGTTCCAGCGTTTGCCTAAAGCCGGAGCTTTTGACTTCTCCGTCGCCGTCTTACGACCATCACGAACTAATTGATTAATTGTTGGCATGACTTTCTCCTTTCAGATTTATGTCCACTAGACCGGGCGAGTCAATATCCCTTCTAAATAAAGAGACCTTTTCGGTCTAGCTCTTCACACGATTGCATATTTTATATTATTTATTTTTCTAGTGCAATAGGAAAAATATATATTTTTCAATATAATGTTTATGCCTACTTTATGAGGGGTTAAATCACGTTTCTGCAAGGTTTTGGGGCGCTTCATTTCACGTTTCTGCAATGTTTTGGAGCACTTCGTTCCACGTTTTTAGCAGTTTTGAACTTCAAAGTAATAATTTTATAATGAAAATAACTATTTTAATCTTTTGTCAAAACTATGATGGATTCAGGTGGGACAGTTACACTAGTGGAAGTTGATTCTACTTTGTAGCTAGTATCACTAACTAGCTCCGCGTCAATATTAGTGTATCCTTCATAATTAGAATAATCATAGGTGATATATTCATAGGTTGAAGCATTGACGAGAAGAAGAACACTATCATCACCATATGTCTTAAGGAATCCCTGGAAAGCATTAGTGTTAGAGTACACAGTGGTGCAGTCTCCACAGGGAATCGCAAGATGGGTATTTCTAACCTCATTAGCTTTAGCAACATACGCTAGAGAGGAGTTCTTATCTTTAAGAAGAGACTTCACTGTTCCAAATGGATAGACTGTCTCTTCAACAATCGTAGATGCTCCGCTGACGGGAGTGCAGGTATAACTATCACCCCAATTCATAGGAACTCTAAGATCTTCATCCTTACTAGATGACTGGGCGCCCATGCCAATTTCGTCTCCATAGTAATTGAAGATACAACCAGTGCTCATCGCAAGGAGTCCATATCCAAATTTAAGTCTTTGTGGAGCGTTTCTCGCCTGGGTCGCTCCTACGAGACGTCCACTTGGTGAATCGTGATTACAGACAAATGGAGCGGGAATACATCCCTCAGGTAAACCAGACATTGAATTAGTATAGCCCTTTTGAAAATTTGTCGCGTTCTGCTGATTAACAGTCGTTCCAATATAGCCTTCAGTTCCTTTAAAGTCAAAGTTGAAGCAGGAATCAATGCCGGATTGGAGAAGGGTGGCATTACTAGAAGTGCTGCCCCACTGACCTTCTGCAACGATATAGCAGTTAGGTTTAATCGATTTTGCGGTATCGTTAATCCATTTTAAGACCGCGGCGTCATCATTATCGACATTAGAATTACCAAAATAAGTAGTAACAGCGTCAAGTCTAAACCCATCAACATCATAGTCTTCAAGCCAGAATCTCATGACTTCGGTAAGGTCCTTAGCAAGATCACATGTAGGATCATCAAGAATTAACTGTAAGTTGAGGTCAGGCATCTGTGAATCAAACTCACATTCATAGTACCAATTGTTATTATAGGCGTTATATCCACTTTGGTATGAAGTTGACCAGACGTAATAGTCATAATACTGGTTAGTGGTGTCACCTTTAACATGCGCTTGAGCGCTCTGTGTAAACCAAGGATTATTTCTTCCTGAGTGGTTGACGACTAAATCAAGGATAACGGTCATGCCTAGGTCATGGGCTTTATCCACCATCTCCTTATAGTCATCTAGGGTTCCAAAGTCAGGATCGATATCAAAATAATCATCAACGTTATACTTATGATAAGTAGTTGATGGATGAACTGGTGTAAGCCAGATGCCAGTAAAGCCTAGATCATGTATGTAATCTAGTTTAGCGGTGATACCGGGAATATCACCAATGCCGTCTCCGTTGCTATCGGCATATGAATATGGGAATATTTCATAGTAAGTTCCATATTTTCCGTATTCGACCGTTTCGTAACCATCGTTATAGCGATATTTATAATCAGATCCGTCAGATCCATCACAAGCAGCGCTACTAAAACCAGTCGCAATAGCGGTAGCAGCTAAAAGAGAAAGAGTAATTATTCTATTTTTTTTCATATAAGGGTACCCCCTAGGATAAGTATATTATACTAGATAAGTCCAATCTTTTTAAAGGCATTATAAACGCCGCCCCGAGAGATAGGGTCAGTTACCATGTCAGCGGCTTTTTTAGTTTCCTCATTTCCGTTTCCTAGGCAGACTGAATATCCCACTTCCTTAAACATCGAGATATCAGGGAGATCGTCTCCCACCGCTATAGCATTACTTTTATCTATAGATAAATAGGAGAGGAGATATCTAACTCCATCGCCTTTAATTCTTTCCGTTGGAGCGAGATCTGCGCCGTATTTATCATATCGATAGAAAATAGTTCCGCTTGGAAGGTTTTCTCTTATATAGTCTTCATATTTATCAGTGGCAAATAAAACAAAAGCGGTAATTCTTTGGTTTTTATATTTTTTATATTTAGTTATGATCTCGCGGTAGGTTTTATATAGCTCATATACCTCGTCATGAATCGGGGCCATCATAAATCTCGTTTTTGTGGTGGCGGCTTCTAGGCTTAGATTAAGCGGGAGGATAACATTACGGATCTGCTCGACTTCCTTTTTAGTGAAATACGTTGTGTGGATGAGTTTATTTTTATAAAAAATAGTTTGTCCGTTACTACAAATCACTCCATCAGGATGGAAGTATTTAAAAGTTCCAAGCCTATATAAAGAGTCATAGTTACGGGATGTACAAAGGATGAGGATATTACCTTTTTTATGAAGCTCTTTAAAAGCCTCTATCCCGCTTTTAGGGAAGCAGCTATTCTCATGGTCATATAGAGTCCAGTCTACATCAAAGAAGATTATTTTTTTGTCAGGCTTTGATTTCATATATAATGATTATAGCAAAAGGAAAAGGGGCTTAGAATATGAGTTTTAAAGAAATAAAAGTGGATGATTTTAATTTTGAGGGCTATGACCTTTTTGGAAAAAGGTGGCCGCTTCTAGGCGGTGGGAGCCCCGCTAAATATAACGCGATGACGATCTCTTGGGGTCACTATGGAAGTCTATGGGGACATATGGGTGGCGAGAAAACCGTTGTGGTCTATGTTAGACCCACGAGATATACCCGTGAGATTATCGAGGAAAATGATATCTTTACTTTGTCACTTCTCCCAAGTGATAAGAGAGAGGCGCTTATGTATATGGGCTCTCACTCGGGAAGAGATGAAGATAAAATTAAAAATGCGGGTCTTACCCCATGCTTTGAGGATAATACGATGTTTATCGAGGAAGCAGAAGTCGTTCTCATTTGTAAAAAACTCTACAAAGACCAGATAAAAGAAGAAAATTTCATCGATAAATCGGTCATAGAGGAGCACTATCCTAAAAAAGACTTTCACACTGTCTATATCGCTGAAATCGTTAAGGCCTACGTTAAAGAATAGAAAAAATAATTAATGCGTCAAAAAGAAAAAGCCAGCAGAACTGGCTTTTTTTATAAAATTTTAATGTAGAGGTAGTTATTTAGAGACTTCCTGGATCTTTCCGCGGATTTCCGCAATCTTACGGTCATGTTCCTCGATGTAGCAGGCCTTCACTTCTTTCATCTTCTCTTCGACCGAGAAGCCGTCAAGAATCTCTTCTTCCTCTTCGTCAGAGAGGAGTCCTCTACCT
The DNA here is from genome assembly GCA_021203805.1 of Coprobacillus sp. GTDB lineage: Bacteria > Bacillota_I > Bacilli_A > RFN20 > CAG-826 > JAJQAP01. The sequence continues at coordinate 88,876 of JAJQAM010000009.1, read as the reverse complement.
GCTGGAATGAGACGTCCAGTAATAACGTTCTCCTTAAGGCCGTGGAGTTTATCCGTCTTACCCTTAATCGTGGCATCGGTTAAGACCTTAGTGGTCTCCTGGAAGGATGCCGCGGAGAGGAAGGAATCGACTTCAAGAGCGGCCTTAGTAATTCCGAGAATGAGAGGCTGGAAGATTGCTGGTCTCTTACCATCAATAAGTACACTGGTGTTCTCTTCGGTCACCTTATTGACGTTCACTCTGGTGCCGCTTAAGAGATTTGTATCGCCCGCATCAATAACAAACACTTTACTAAGCATCTGGCGAACGATAACCTCGATATGCTTATCACTAATGGCAATTGACTGAGCGGAGTAGACCTTCTGGACTTCCTTAACAATGTAGTTTTCAACGGAGTCCACATTGGCCACTTCAAGAAGCTCTTTCGGAGAAATAGAGCCTTCAGTAATCTTAGAGCCGTTATAGACAGTATCTTTCTCTTTCACTCTAAGCTTAGAGCCAAATGGAGTGGTATAAGTCTTTTCTTCGAGGTCATTTTTCACGGTGACGACATAGTGACCGCCTTCTTCCACAATCTTCGTGACTTTACCGCAGATCTGGGAGATAACCGCCATACCTTTTGGAGTTCTCGCTTCAAATAGCTCCTGAACACGAGGGAGACCTTGAGTGATATCACTACCACCGGCCACACCACCAGTTCTATGGTTCCAAAGAGTAAGCTGAGTGCCTGGCTCACCAATTGACTGAGCGGCCATGACGCCTACGGCATCACCCACTTTAATCTCTCGGCCGGTTGCAAGGCAGCGTCCATAGCAGTGGACACATACACCGTCTTTAGTCTCGCAGCCAAATAGGGATCTAATCTTAACGGAAGTAATACCGGCGTCCACAATGGCTCTTGCGGTATCTTCTTCAATCATGGTGTTACCCTTAACAATGACCTCTCCAGTATTTGGATTGATGATGTCATCAAGAGCGTATCGACCGACGAGTCTATCGTAGAGCTTAACAATAACCACGTTACGAGCGGTATCGACAATATCACTGACTTCAAAGCCTTTGTGGGTTCCGCAGTCGACTTCACGGACGATGACATCCTGAGCGACATCCACAAGACGTCTGGTAAGATAGCCGGAGTCAGCCGTCTTAAGAGCGGTATCAGAGCCGCCTTTTCTTGCGCCGTGAGTGGCAATGAAGAATTCAGAGACAGAGAGACCTTCACGGAAGCAGGACTTAACAGGAAGTTCAATAATGCCTCCTGAGGTATTACCCATAAGTCCTCTCATACCCGCTAGTTGAATAATATTAGAGATATTACCACGAGCACCACTATCACTCATCATGTAGATTGGATTACGTTTATCCTGAGAGAATTGTTTAGTGAGGACATCTCTTACCTTATCGACTACATCACTCCAAACCGCAACGGCTTGGTTATGTTTCTCTTCAGCGGTAAGGAAGCCCGCTTCATACCACTGCTCAATCTCATCGACTTTCTTGTCGCCTTCGGCAATGAGCTCGTCTTTACCTTGACAGATAGTAATATCGGCAAGGGAGACTGTAAAGCCAGCGGTCGTTGCAAAGCTAAAGCCTTGATCCTTCATCTTATCAAGGACCGCGGCGGTCTTAGGATTACCAAGCCTATCATAACGCTGGAAGATTTCATCGATGATTCTTCCTAGCTCTTTCTTTCGGAATGGTAACTCTGTTGGACGAGAGGCAATGACCTCGGGAATATTAGTTCCTTTTGGATAGAAGTATTCCATAGGAGTGCCCTCAAGGTTTTCAGTATTTACTTTATTTAAATAAGGGAAATCAGATGGGAAGATTCTATTAAAGATAACTTTACCCACGGTGGTAAGTAGGTAAGAGTTATTCTGCTCCTCAGTAAAGCAGGACTTTTGAAGACCTTTGCCAAGCACCGCAATTCTATTTTGGAGGTGGACCTGCTTCGTATCATAAGCGCGAATCACATCGTCTGCATCACGGAAGACTTTACCTTCACTGGCAGCGTAGAGCTCATATAGCTCCGCTTGCTCCGTGTCGCCTTCCGCTTTAAGTTGCTTGGCTTTAGCGAGGAGCTCGTCCTTACTGATTTCACTAGTAAGATAGTAGTTACCAAGGACCATATCCTGAGAAGGCGTAACAATAGAAGCGCCATCTTTAGGTCCTAAAATATTATTTGAGGCAAGCATTAAGTCAAGGGCTTCTTCCTGAGCTGCTTTACTTAATGGGACGTGCACCGCCATCTGGTCACCATCAAAGTCAGCGTTATAGCCAGCGCAGACTAATGGATGGAGTCTAATGGCTCTTCCATCGACGAGTTTAGGCTGGAAAGCCTGAATACCTAGTCTATGGAGAGTAGGAGCACGGTTTAAGAGGACTGGGTGTTTAGAGATGATGTCTTCTAGGACATCATAGACGCAGTCTTCATAGCGATCGATAATCTTGTCCGCTTGCTTATGAGCGGTGGCTTTCCCTCTCTTAAGAAGCTCGCAGGCAATGAATGGACGAAGAAGTTGAATCGCCATCTCACGGGGGAGACCACATTCATACATCTTAAGATCTGGGCCCACTGCAATAACGGAACGGCCAGAGTAGTCCACTCTCTTACCGAGAAGGTTTTGTCTAAACCTTCCCTGTTTACCTTTAAGAGCACTACTTAAGGATTTAAGCGGTCTCCCTCCAGGTCCCTGGACAGGTTTATTACGTCTCCCATTATCGATAAGAGCGTCAACCGCTTCCTGAAGCATTCTCTTCTCGTTCATGAGAATGACTTGAGGAGCGTTCATTTCAATGAGCTTTTTAAGACGATTGTTACGAGAAATGACCCTACGGTATAAATCATTTAGGTCACTAGTGGCAAAACGACCACCATCAAGCTGAAGCATTGGTCTGAGATCAGGTGGGATCACAGGGATAACATCAAGAACCATCCACTCCGGCTTATTCTTACTGGTCTTGAAAGCTTCAAGGCATTCAAGTCTCTTGGTAAGTTTCTGCCTATTTTGAGCGGTGGCTTCTTTGCTCTTTTTAAGAACCGCTTCAAACTCAGCGTCGATATCGACTTGCTCGAGAAGGGTTTTAATCGCTTCTGCTCCCTCTCCAAACACGCTTCCAGCGTGTTTATTTAGGAAGTTAGCGCAGTTTTGGAAGTCAAAGACTTCGCCTGGATTACGGAGTTTTTCAATGAGAATCTCTCCAGTTACATATTCCTCATCTCCAGGAAGGAGACCGTACTGCGCGGAATCATCAAGGATTTCCTGAATCGCTGGGATAAAGGTCTCACGTCCATTCTTCTCGTTAATGATCTCTTTATAGAAGATACGGGAAGATTTACCTGGATCAAGGCAGATGTGAGCGGCGAAGTAGACGACTTCTTCGAGGGCTTTTGGGGCAATCTCAAGGATGAGGCCAATACGGGAAGGCACTCCTTTAAGATACCAAATATGAGTGCAAGGAGAGGCGAGCTCAATATGACCCATTCTCTCTCTTCTCACTTCTCGGGAAGTAACTTCAACGCCGCATACTTCACAAACTTTGCCGGCGTATCTAATCTTTTTATACTTACCGCAGTGACACTCATAGTCCTTATTAGGACCAAATATTTTTTCACAGTAAAGTCCATCGTCCTCTGGTTTTTGAGTACGATAGTTAATCGTTTCAGGCTTAAGGACTTCTCCATGCGACCAACTTCTAATCACATCTGGAGAAGCAAGGCTAACTGAGATAGCGGATATTTTTTTATCTAAATATGATGCTGCCATGATAAGTTACCTCCTTATTCCTCATACTCATCGCTATGGATGACAATGCCGTTCTCCGAGGTTACAACGTCGAAACTCTCACTATTACCCACAAGCGAATGTAAGGCTTGATTTGTTTTTCTCTCTTCTTTATCTTGTTCTCTAGCGAGTTCATCCATATCAATGATCTGTCCGTCTTGATCGAGAAGTTCGACATTAAGAGAGAGGGCTTGTAGTTCTTTTACTAAGACACGGAAGGCCTCTGGAATACCTGGTTTAGGTATCTCTTTGCCTTTGATTATGGCCTCATATGTCTTACGACGTCCCACTCTATCATCACTCTTGATGGTGAGGAGCTCCTGTAAGATATGTGCAGCGCCATAGGCTTCAAGGGCCCAGACTTCCATTTCTCCAAATCTCTGACCACCATTTTGAGCTTTACCTCCAAGTGGCTGCTGAGTCACAAGAGAATATGGACCAGTTGCTCTCGCGTGTAGTTTATCATCGACCATGTGAACGAGTTTAATCATATACATCACGCCCACATTGATCTTTTCATCAAATCTCTCTCCAGTTCTTCCGTCATAAAGGACTGTTTTACCATCTTCACTCATGCCCGCTTTCTTCATGAGGTCATACATTTCCTCATTAGTAATGCCGTCAAAGACAGGAGTGGCTATTTTATAGCCAAGGGTCTTAAGGGCAAGGCCTAAGTGAGACTCAAGGATTTGTCCAATATTCATACGGGATGGGACACCGAGAGGATTAAGCATAATATCAATAGGAGTGCCGTCTGGAAGGAAAGGCATATCGTTTTCAGGGAGAATCTTAGAAATAACACCCTTATTACCATGACGACCACTCATCTTATCGCCCTCTGAGATCTTTCTCTTTTGGACGATATAGACGCGGACCACTTCATTCACACCAGGAGCGAGCTCAACGTCTTTGCTCTTGCTTTCACGTTTCACTCTCTTGACGTCAAGGACAATGCCGGCGCCTCCATGAGGAACACGAAGGGAAGCATCTTTGCCTTCGTTAGTCTTCTCGCCGAAGATAGCCATGAGGAGTTTCTCTTCAGGAGTGGGTTCACTGACACCTTTAGGTGTCACTTTACCAACGAGGATATCGCCTTCTTTGACTTCACTACCCGGAATAATGACACCGTCTTTATCGAGATGGGCTTTCGCTTCAGTTGAAACATTTGGAATGTCCGCGGTAATTTCTTCATCGCCTAACTTAGGAATAGAGCGGCACTCAAGTTCATATTTTTCAATATGAATAGAAGTGTAGGTATCATCCTTCACTAGTCTTTCACTCATAATAACCGCATCTTCGTAGTTATAACCATTCCAAGGCATGAAGGCGATGACAACGTTTTGACCGAGGGCGAGATCGCCGTTATCCATTGCCGGACCATCAGCGATAATCTGTCCTTTACTCACGTGGTCGCCTTTATGAACGATAGAGCGCTGGTTAATACAGGTGCCGTTATTACTTCTTTCAAATTTCTGTAAAGTATAAGTTACGACTTCGTCTTCCGCTCCATCGACTTTAATCTTAATAAGACGAGAGTCGGAGTAGATGACTTCGCCGTCGTAGCCGCTGACCACGGCAAGACCGGAGTCACGAGCAATCTGTGACTCAATTCCGGTTCCCACTAGTGGAGCGCTTGGCCTTAAAAGAGGTAAGGCCTGTCTCTGCATGTTTGCGCCCATAAGTGCACGGCTTGAGTCGTCGTTTTCAAGGAACGGTATACAAGCAGTGGCAACTGAGACAATTTGCTTAGGACTGACATCGACATAATCGACTTTTTCTTTATCGATGACGACGTTTTCGCCGTTATAGCGGGCGACAACGTGTTCATCAAGAATTTCGCCGTCCGGACCAAAGTTAAGGTTAGCCTCAGCGATATACTTATCTTTTTCATCATCAGCGGATAAATAGTGAGAATTAGCGGGGTCGTTAAGGACCTTTACGCTATTTCCCTCTTTAACAACGCTTCGATACGGAGTCTCAATAAATCCGTATTTATTCACTCTTGCGTAAGAAGCGAGGTTATTAATAAGACCGATGTTTTGTCCTTCTGGAGTCTCAATAGGACAGATACGTCCGTAGTGAGAGACGTGAACGTCACGGACTTCACTACTCGCTCTATCACGGGTGAGACCACCTGGACCTAAAGCGGAGAGTCTTCTCTTATTAGTGAGCTCCGCTAAGGGGTTAGTCTGATCCATAAACTGAGAGAGCTGAGAAGAAGCAAAGAATTCACGGATAGAAGCGGTAAGGGGACGAGGGTTAATTAAAGCTTTTAGCTTTACTTGACCTAAATCAGAGATGGACATCTTTTGCTGAACGGTCTTTACGGTCTTAGCAAGGCCCACTCTAAACTGATTTTGAATAAGTTCACCAACGCATCTAATTCTTCGATTACCTAAGTGATCGATATCATCGGTAGTGCCGATGCCGTCAATGACGTTAAGGTAGTATGAGAATAGGGCCATAATGTCAGAGACAGTGACCACTGAAGCATCGGAAGTTAAATCCGTTCCAATGATATGAACAATGTTATCTTTGGTCTGCTTTTTATCGTCTTTATAGACCTTGACGATGTTGACATATTCATACTGAACATAGTCGGGGTCTTTTTCTTTGTTTGAAGGATCAAGGTCCTTATTGACTGGAATTTTGCATATATGAGCGCCTTTTTCAAAGAACTCTTCATCGCGGAGGGCTTCGACTTCTTCGCTAGTTAAATAGTGACCAGTCTCGTAGCGGACCACGCCGTCACTATCGATGAGATTCTCAGCGAGGATTCTCTCTTTAAGGCGGTCATACACTCCAAGTTTTTTTGCGTATTTAAATCTTCCCGCTTTTCCAAGGGAATATCTTTTTGGATCCATGAACTTTTGATAGAGATATGAGTTATATCCATCAGCGGTGACTGGTTCACCTGGTTTCATTTTCTTAAAGATATCGATGAGAGCGTCTCTACTTGTTTTAAGCTTATTTGAATCATCTTTAGCAAGAGTCTCATTGAGATAGGTATTATTATGACCAAAGTAGTCGAGAATCATATCATCAAGATAAGTATTCTCTTCGGGCTTAGTTCTTAGCTCTTTAGACTCCGCTTTCTCATTATAGAGAATCGCTTTAAAGAGCGTGGTAGCGCTCATCTTTCTCTGTCTATCCACACGGACATAGAGAAGATTCTTATTGAGATCACTTTCAAATTGTAGCCAGGTTCCTCTTCCTGGAATAAGATCTGCTCCATAAGTGTCTCGGCCGTTATGACTCTCTTTAGAGAGATAGGCGCCTGGAGACCTTACAAGCTGGGAGACAATGACTCGCTCCGCGCCGTTTACAATAAATGTTCCAGAGCTAGTCATAAGAGGGAAATCGCCCATATAAACTTCGCTCTCTTGCATTTCTCCGTTTTCATATTGGAGACGAAGAGTGACGTAAAGCGGAGCTGCATACGTTAGGTCGTTTTCTTTACAATCTGCGACTGTATGCTTAGGCTCGCCATATCGAAGTCCTTCATAAGCAATTGAGGTCTTTCCATCATAGGATGTAATAGGAAAAGACTCCCTAAAGACTTCATCTAAACCATTGTCCTTAAGGTCGTTATATGAACTTGTTTGGATTTCCACGAGATTAGGGAGAGGAAGATCTCCACTGATTTTCGAGTAATCATAACGATTGTTGTTTAAGACTTTTAATTCATTAATATTTCTAACTGACATAATACGGCTCCTTTGTTGTTATTTTTGTCTTCCCTCTATTAGGGGTAGGACCGTTTGACTGGTGATATACTTTGTATATCAAAAATAGATAGGTAAGTAGTTTCCCTCGGGCATGGCCCAGAGGAGAAACTTACTTTATATCTACTTCTGCACCAGCCTCAACAAGGGCTTTCTTATGTTCTTCAGCTTCTACTGGAGTGATGTGCTCTTTGACAGGGCAAGGCGCTCCATCGACAAGCTTTTTAGCGTCCATAAGTCCAAGGCCGGTAATCGCTTGGACGGCTTTAATAACTGCCACCTTCTGGTCGCCAACAGCTTTAAGGATGAGGGAGACTTCGGTTGGTCCAGCACTGACGGCTTCTTCTTCAGCGGGAGCCGCTCCGACGGCAACTGGGGCCGCTGCACTAACGCCGAATTCTTCTTCGACAAGTTTCACTAAATCATTGAGTTCAAGAACTGTGTACTCTTTAAGAGCGGCCACAATTTCTTCTTTTGTTAATTTTGCCATTATTCATTTACCTCCATAGTTAATTGGCTTTTTCGCCCACCGCTTTGACGGCGCAGGCAAAGGATCTGATTGGTGCCTCAAGGCACGATAGTAACATTGAAACGAGAGAATCTTTGCTGTCGAGTTTAGATAGCTCTTTCACCGTGGCTTCATCACAGAGCTGTCCCTCTATGATGGCGCCTTTGATGTGGAGGACAGCATTATATCGTCTCGCGTATTTGCTAATAATCTTCATTCCAGCGAATTCATCTTCCGAGAAGATAAAGGAATTAGGACCAGTAAGCATGGACTTATCAGTGTAGCCGAGTTCATCAAAGGCTCTCGACACTAATGAGTTCTTATAGATTGCAAGGGAAGCATTTTCTTTACGAAGGGCTCGTCTAATCTCTTGCATCTGAGCGACGGTAAGTCCCCGATACTCAGCGATGATGACGGTCTTATTCGTCTTCGCTTTCGAGACAATCTCTTTTACAACATCTTTTTTCTCTTCTAAGATGTCTTGGTTCATTCGATTTTGACCTCCTTTAAATAATTTGAATTTATTGGATTCAATATACAGGTATATGACATTTACCTCCGCAACATGATTAAGACAAGGTGTCCGTTGCTCTCTTAGGTATATTGAAATCAAGATATATGGCCAACATAAGCTTACGCTTGGAACTTAATAGCTGGACCCATGGTCGTGTGGATGACAGCGTTCTTAATAAAGGTACCCTTAACCGCTGCTGGTCTTGCTTTATACAAAGCATCTAGGACCGCCTGGAGGTTTTCCTCAATATCTGAGGCGGGAAAGGAAACACGAGCAATTGAGAGGTGCATATTACCAGTACGGTCGACACGATACTCAATACGTCCGCCTTTGATTTCGGTAATCGCTTTCCCAATCTCCTGAGAGACAGTTCCAGTCTTGGGGTTAGGCATAAGTCCCTTAGGACCAAGGAGTCGGCCTAACTTACCAAGCTCTCCCATCATGTTAGGAGTGGCCACGATTACATCGTAATCAAACCAGTTTTCCTTTTGAATTTTTTCAAGCATCTCTTGCCCACCGACGAAATCCGCTCCTGCTTGAGTGGCTTCCTCTACTTTGTCAGTAATCGCAAGGACCTTTTTGGTTTTTCCGTTTCCGTGAGGTAAGGAGAGAGTTCCTCTAATCTGTTGATCTGCTTGCTTTGGATCGACATTGAGATGGAAGGAGACGTCCACAGTGGCATCAAATTTCTCTTTTGATGTTTGTTTAACGAGCTCGCAGGCCTCACTTATGGAATAGACTTTGCCTTTTTCAATTAAGGCTTGGCTAGCTTTGTAGTTTTTACTTCTTTTCATACACTAGCCTCTTAGTCCTTGATAGTAATGCCCATTTGCTTAGCACTACCCTCAATGACCTTCATAGCCGCCTCAACATCATTACAGTTGAGATCTGGCATTTTGTACTCTGCAATTTCTCTTAGCTGAGCGGTGGTAATGGAGCCAACCTTAGTTGTGCGAGCATTGCTAGAGCCTTTCTTAAGTCCAGCCGCTTTAAGTAGTAAAGGCGCTACTGGAGATGTTTTTACCTCGAAGTCATAAGATTTGTCTTCGTAGGCGGTAATTAGAACAGGAACTATTTCCCCTCTCCTATCAGCGGTTCGGGCGTTGAAGTCGGTACAGAACTTTGCCATGTTAATACCGGCAGAGGCAAGTTTTGGTCCTGGTTTGGCTTCCCCACCATCAAGTTCGAGTTTAATCACCTTAGCGATTTTTTTACTCACGTGACGATTCCTCCTTTATCTAGATTTAGTCGCGCTTGTGGTAATAGAGTGAAAATCAACACTCTCCCACTTATGCATACGCATATGCATGCGATTGCAGCATGCAAGAAGTAGACTATCAAATATTACATATTTGGTCAAGAAATATTTTATGAGCCCTAATTATTTTATTACAAAGTAATAAAAAAATATTTCAAATAAGAAAAATTCAATTTTTCTTGCAAGTAAATAGCAAAATGACAATGATATTTATCGGCAATTAGAGGGTCATGCTGATACAATTGCATTATATATGGCCGATGTGAAACGACAAAGAAGTAAAAATAAGAGCGTTATCTCTCCTTACTTACTAGTAATTCTCTCATTCGTAGCGATAATCTTTATCGGAGCGGTTTTACTATACACTCCGCCATTTAGAAATAGCGGCGATTGGGGAGATAGCTTTATGGACGATCTTTTCACTGCGGTCAGCGCCACCTGTGTGACTGGACTCGTCTCTTATGCAGACGGAATTGTTGCTATCTATAACTTCTGGGGACAACTTGTTATCCTCATCATGATAGAGGTTGGCGGTATTTCATTTATTACCCTACTAACCTTTGTAGTAACACTCTTTAGAAGAAGGATGCAAATGAGAAATAGGTACTTACTCGCTCAAGCGGTAAATGCTAATAGTATGGGCACGATGGTAAGGTATGTTCGTAACATTGTTGTCATCTCTCTTACGATTGAGCTAATAGGAGCAATTCTTCTCTTTCCAGTATTCTACTTAATGTATCCAGGAGATTTAAGTAGCGCTATATGGACCTCTATATTCCAGTCGGTTTCCTCCTTTTGTAATGCAGGGTTTGATATATTAGGAAATACATCATATATCCGAGGTTTAGGGGGGATAATTGATAGTATTGCTAATTGGGCATACATTTATTTACAGTTTGTAACAATGTTTCTTATAGTTATCGGCGGTATCTCATTTCTTGTTCTTACTGATCTATTTACCTTTAAGAAAACAAGAAGAAGAAATAGAGTTTTAAATAAGATTATCATGTGCACAAGTGGAGTATTACTCGCCGGCGGTTTTGCTATCTTCTTACTAACAGATTGCCTAGGAGGGAACATGACAGTGATGCAGTGTCTCTTCCAATCTGTCACTTGTAGAACCGCGGGATTTGCAACCTACAGTCAGGACCAAATAACAATGTCCGGAAGAGTGATATCTTGTATCCTCATGTTTATTGGAGGATCTCCTCTTAGCACCGCTGGAGGAATTAAAGTAACCACTATCTATCTGATTGCCCTAGCGATTGTTAGAACACTACAAGGAAAGAAGATTGAATCCTTTGATAGAAAGTATTCCGATAAAAGCGTGATTAGAGCGATGATGCTTATTATTCTCTCGGTTATCATTATTATTATCGGATTTATCGCGGTGGATTCATTTGAGAGGGCCGCAAGCGGGATAACGCCTGAAACCGCTGACGAGGTAGAAGAAATATCCGCTTCAAATATTCTATTTGAAGTATTCTCCGCCTTTGGAACATGCGGGCTCTCTACAGGGATTACACCCACTCTTTCTACTGGTAGTAAGATAACACTTTGTATTGTTATGTTCCTTGGCAGAATTGGACCTGTTACTGTCTTCCAGGTCTTTAATAGAGATTTAAATAAAGAAGAAGACTCGCATTATGACGTTGTTGAAGCCAATATCTTAATCGGTTAATATAAAGGAGGTAATTTAATATGCCTAAAAAGAAATCATTTGCCGTTATTGGACTAGGAGAATTTGGTTATTCCCTAGCGGTTGAGCTCACTAATCTCGGAATGGATGTCATTGCGATTGATAGTGAAAGCGAGAATGTGGAGAGGATTGCTCCAATTCTTGACACTGCTTTCGTGGCGAATTTTACTGATGAAAAAGGGCTTAGAGAGCTCGGCATCAATGAAGTTGACACCGCAATAGTGGCCTTTGGTATTAGCATTGAGCAAACTATTGTCTGCACCATTATTCTCAGCGAATTTAAGATTAAGCACATCATCGTCAGAGTAGACGATGATCACTACATCCCAATCCTAAGAAAAGTTGGAGCGACCGAGATTGTTTCCCCTCAGCGAAGCGCGGGTATCGATCTCGCCAATAGACTCGGTCATGATGACTATAAAGACTACTATAAACTCGATAGTAAATACTCAGTCGTTTCGATTGAAGTTAACCCTGGATTCGTTCCTATGCCAATTAGAAATCTTGACACTAAAAATAAGTATGGTGTGTCCCTTGTTCTTATCATTAGAAACGGCAAGTCCTTTGTCCCAGGAGGAAACGATTCACTCCTTCCAGATGACCTTTTATACGTCGTTGGAACAAGTAAAGACATTAGGGATTTTGGAGAGTTCCTTAATAGCAAAAAGCATAAAAAACAGGAATAATATCCCTTTAAAAAATCCTGCAAAAAATAAAAAAAGAGAGACACGAGCCTCTCTTTTTAATTGGTTTATATGAATTACTCTTTTTCGATTTCTGCAAAGGAGACAGTGGCCACGCTTGGACGCCCGAAAAAGTAAATTTGGACTTCGATTTGCGAGGTTTCTTTATCAATTGATAAGATTTCTCCCTCGGTATTTTCAAATGGACCGGAGATAATTTTCACTGTGTCGCCAACCTTATAGAAGTCAAACATTGAATCATCAATGATGCCCATTCTCTTAAGGACTGGCTCCATCTGCTCACGAGGAACTGGGAATGGTTTTGTTCCCTTACCACTACTACCAACGAATCCAGTAACACCTGGAGTGTTACGAATGATATACCAAGTTCTATCGGTCATAATCATCTCCACGAAGATGTAGGAAGGATAGATATTTTTCATTTTCGTTTTTCCGGTGGGCTGACCATTTTTCATCACTGGAACGGGAACCTCACCAACGAATGTACGGAAGAGCAAATCGCCCGCGCCCATAGAGTTCATTCTCTTGATGATGTTCTCTCTCACTTTAGCTTCGTGAGTGGAATACGCAGTCACGACAAACCAGGCCTTTTCACCAACGACCTGAGAAGGACCTTTGCCTAGAGATTCATCTGTAGAGGAATCAGTGACAGTTAAAAGATTAGGATCAATATCCTTGCCTTCAAGTGAATCCTCATTTACTTCACTAGAAGTAACGGGAGACTCTTCTTCACTCGTAACTGGACGCTCTTCTTCAATCATTTCTCTCTACCTTATATGACCTCTTCGGCGACTTCTTCAACGTCTTCAACGACCTCTTCTAGAATTCCGAAGGAATTATCAATAGCTTGAAGGAGGGTATTACCAAGCCAGTCTTCAAAGAATAAAACAAGGGAAGCAATGACAATAATAACGATAACGACAATAATTGCGGGCACTAAAACATCACGTTTTGGCCAACGCACTCTTCTTCCTTCTTTTACGACGCCTTGAGCATAACTCTTAAGACCCATCTTAATTCCTCCTAGTTTACTTACTTATTTTGTGAACAGTATGTTTTTTACATACTGGACAATACTTATTGAATGTAAGGCTTTTCTGCTTTGACATATCTATTTCAGTGGAATAGTTTCTTGAGAGGCATTCAGAGCAAATCAAAATAACTTTTTCTCTCATTCTAGCCTCCATCTTAACTATAGCATTTTAGAATATACTATAATTTACAATTCTTTTCAATAAAGAATTATAAAATCATTACTCGCTTCTTAAAACCACTGCGGGATCCCTTCTTGAGGCAATCGTTGCAGGGATAAGTCCTGAAATAAGAGTAAGCACAAAGGATATCACTGGTAAGAGTAGTCCCCAATACCAAGGAAGAATAACTCTCATACCAATCGATAAGAAACGATTAATCACAAACATAATCGGTAGGTCTATTAATAGACCCAGCAAGACACCGATAATACCAGCGAACAGTCCTATAATGAATGTTTCCGCATTGAAAACATTAGAGATATCCACTCTTCGAGCGCCCATAGCGCGCAAAATGCCTATCTCCTTAGATCTTTCAAGGACGCTCACATAGGTAATAACACCAATCATGACACAAGACACCACTAGGGATATCGCTATAATTGCGATTAAAACATAGGAAATAGCGTCGACAATAGTTTCAACGCTGCCAAGTAAAGATGAAACTGAATCAGTTGCGGCGACGTTATGCTCGTTTATATAAGCAAGCCTGCCCTCAACTGTTCCCTCTTCGCCGTATTCCGCGTCATACTTATCGCCTAGATAAACTTCATAATCATCAAACATGCTAGCGAGGTGGTCCTTACTATCAAAATCTTTTGTGTAGATGTAGATAGATTCTGGATCACTCTTATCCGCCGCTCCAAAGGTAAGGAGATTAGAGGCGGCAGTATCAGCGTCTTCCATTCCCGATAGGACATTATATTCAGGATGATTTTGCTGAGCGAGAATAACGTTGGTCTTTTCGGTTTCATAGCCTGGAACAGATCCGCTATTAACTGCAGAGTCAATAAGATAGTCAGTAAGAGAAGGGAGATAAGCAACTGAGCCAGAGATTAAGGACATCGTATTTCCTGGCTTTGGTTTAATTATTCCCGAGACTTTAAGAGTGAGGGTATCTTCACTATTTAAAACAGCGTCTTCAAGAGCCTCGCCGCTCTTTTTTTCATAGTGGCCGCCAAGCTCTCCTTCTTCGACATCCCCATCGTCTTCCACAAAGTCATATAAGCGATACTGCATAGGGACAAGGAACTCAACATTACAGAGTTCTTCATAGTCCATTGCAAACTCATGATTAGGGGTAACGTGCTCAAAAACAACATTAGATGTAGTGGAATTAATAAATTTTTCCATTAGGTTTTGCGGAGATTTTAGTCCCATGCAAATTAATTGATGGTCTCCAAGTGTATCATTTTCACTTGTTACAATAGCTACTTCGTCGTAGCTTTTCGGCATCCTGCCATAGACGAGTTCATACTGGTCGTCAACTATCTTGTTATATTCTTGATTTGGATAATTATCATAGTCGTTATTAGGGATTAACTCTTCATAAATTGTGAGGTCTTCAAACACGCTATCAAAATAGGCGGCGTATCGCTCAATATAGCCTTCTTGTTCAGGTGTGTATTCACTATGATCGCCCCTACCTAAATCACAGGGGTATGCTCTAACGAATTCATCATTATAATTAGAGTATATTTCCTGACCTATTCCGTAGGAATACTGAATAGCATTTATGTCATCACCATATTTTTCCATCGTGGAATCAAGTTCAAGGAATTCCTTAAACATCTTAGTGTCACTAGTAACATGGGCTCTGCCAAAGAGAGTCACTATATAAGAGAACGTTCCCTCTTCGGTGACATCGCCTTCCTTTTCGGTTTCTTCATCTGAGGATTCTCCTCCTCCACCACCACTACCGGATGAGCTACCAGAAAACATATTAGTAAAATCAGTGGTAGTTTTTGATACTGTCAGTGGATAGGCACTTAACGCTCCCATCTCGACATCGGCGATAAAACCATTAAAGCCAGCGGTAAGAGATAGGACTAATGCGATACCAATAATACCTATAGAGCCCGCAAGGGTTATGAGAATACTTCGTGTCTTTTTAGTCCAAAGGTTATTAATAGAAAGACCTAGCGCTGTCCCAAAAGACATGCTAGTTCTGGCTTTATTTCCTTTATTTTCTACAATTTCTGATTCCGTTTCATAGGTCTCTTCTTGATCATCATAAGGATCAGAATCATCGATAAGCTCGCCATCATACATCTTTACAATTCTAGTGGCGTAGTCACTTGCAAGGTCAGGGTTATGAGTGACCATGATAACGAGATGCTCTTTAGATATCTCTTTAAGAATAGACATGATTTGGACAGAGTTATCACTATCAAGAGCGCCAGTCGGTTCATCAGCTAAAATAATCTCAGGATTATTAATAAGGGCACGGGCAATCGCTACTCTTTGCTCTTGTCCGCCACTTAATTGATTTGGTTTCTTTTTCTCGTAGCCTTTTAGACCTACTTTTTCAAGAGCTTCATAGGCTCTTTCTCTTCTCTCCTTCTTACTAACACCGGCAATAATTAGAGCGAGCTCAACATTTCTTAAAACACTAACGTGATTAATCAAATTATATGACTGAAATACAAACCCAACTGAATGGTTACGGTAAGTGTCCCAATCTCTTTCAACATAGTCGTGTGTGCTTTTTCCCTTAATAATGAGGTCACCATCGGTATAGTGATCAAGACCGCCGATGACATTTAATAGAGTGGTCTTACCGCATCCACTAGGACCAAGAATCGCAACAAATTCATGCGAACGAAAAGAAATGTTAATGCCTTTTAAAGCGTTAACAACGGGTTGCTTTTTATCAACATAATCTTTTTTGACGTTTTCTAACTTAAGCACAACATCACCACCTAAAAAATTATATCATTTTTTACTGGTACGTGGTTGCATTTTATGAACAAATTTGTATTTGTTCTAAATTAAGCACTTTTAGGAGCGTCAAATAAGTCCTTAGCGAGAGAGGCAAAAGCGAGTGAGCCGGTAATAAGAATGACGTCATCTGGACATTCTAATATCTTATTTTGTATGATTTCCTTATAGTCCTCAACAAATGAATATTCCTCTAAATATAAGAAATATTCATCCTCAGTTCTCGCTCTTTCATGAGGGAAGGTTGTAAGGGTGACATCACTACAAACATAGTTAATAGACGAGAGCATTCCTTCAAGATTTTTGTCACGAAAACAAGCAAAAATTACATGAATTGGTCGCCCATTTGCAATTTTTTCCACTGAAGTTGCTAAGTTTTTAATCGCTTCAACATTATGGGCCCCATCAATAATAACAAGGGGGTCATGACCCACTACATCCATTCTTAAAGGGAGCTCCATATAGAGGAGTCCATCTCTAATATTGGCTTCACTAACAGGTAGCTGCTCATTTAATATCAAAGCGGCTTCAATAGCAATTGAGGCGTCTTGAATTGAAGATAGAGAAGGAAACTTTATTACTAGATTATTATAAGAGGCATAGGTAAAGGAGTAGCCATCACTAGTTAACTCTTCATGGTAATATCTTCCACATATATGGAAATCGCTTTTCTTCCTATTCGCGTAATCATTAATAACCTTTAAATCTTCATCGTCAAGATTACCCACTAAAGAAGGAAGACCTTCTTTAATGATTCCCGCTTTAGCAAGGGCTATTTCTGAGCTAGTTCTTCCTAGCTGCTCGGTATGCTCTAGGGAAACAGAGGTAATGATCGATAAAATGGGGGTAAAGATGTTAGTAGCGTCTTCCGCTCCGCCTAAACCGCATTCTATAATCGCAATGTCAATATCGCTCTCATTAAAATAGGAGAAAGCGATGAATGTTTCGATTTCAAACTTAGAAAGATCATATTTACTAAATTCGCTCTTATACTGACTGAGGTAGCTATTAATCTGATCATCGCTTATTTGAGTCCCATTAATCGAGATCATTTCATTAATATCTTTTCTCGCTGGAGACATATATAAAGCGACATTATATCCCGCTTCCCTATAGATAGAATAAAGGAATTTCGCTGTAGAACCCTTCCCATTTGTTCCAGCAATATGAATTGCTTTCTTAGTAAACTTAAAATTCTCAGCTTTAAGAAACTGTGAGAAATTATCTATTTGATAATCGGTTCTTGTGTATTCGCTAAGTGATTCTTCCCTCATTATTTGTTCTTCTCTTTCATATTCTTATCTATTTCTCGGTTAATGTCTCTCTTTTTAATCGACTCTCTCTTATCATAGAGTTTTTTACCTTTGCCTAGCGCAATCTCAAGTTTAGCTTTTCCGTTAGAAAAATAAACTTTAGTGGGCACGACGGTATAGCCCTCTTTTTGAATCTTAGACATAAAGTAATGAATTTCTTTCTTATGAAGGAGAAGATCTCTAGTTCTAAGGGGGTCATGATTAAAGATATTACCTTCTTCATAAGGGGCGATGTGCATATTAATTATTTGAGGGATTCCGTCACTAGTAAAAGTAACATAGGCGTCGCTTATATTGCACCCATGCATTCTAAGGGATTTAATTTCCGTTCCTTTAAGAACAATCCCTGCTTCCGTAAAATCAGAGAGATAATAATTAAAGCTCGCTTTACGGTTTGTTGAAATAATCTTGATGTGATCTTTTTTCGGGGTATTCATAATTTAATATAATATCATAATCAGTTAGTTTTTTTAAAATTAATCAATTATAATTTTAAAAGGAAATATGAGTAAGATTGATGATTTATATGAAGTTATTAAAGGCGCTAGCTCAATAGTGGTCTTTACTGGCGCGGGAATATCAACTGGAAGTGGGATTCCTGACTTTAGGGGCACTAATGGAATCTTTGTCACTAATGACAAAAAATACTCCTACCCTGCGGAAGAGATAATCTCTCATTCTTTCTTCTACGCAAATACAAAACAGTTCTACGAGTTCTATAAAGAGAAGATGTGCTTCCCTAATGCCGAGCCTAATATCGCTCATAAGTATTTTGCAGCGCTTGAGAAAAAAGGCAAAAACGTGACAGTGGTCACTCAAAATATCGACGGCCTTCATCAAGCCGCGGGATCTAAAAGAGTCTACGAGCTACATGGGTCAATCCATAGAAACTACTGCGAGGACTGCCATAAGTTTTATGATTTAAGCTATGTTTTAAGTCATGACGGAGTGCCTCGTTGCGCCGAATGCGGGGGCATCATTAAGCCTGATGTGGTTTTATATGAGGAAGGACTAGATGACGAAATAGTAAGTAGAGCGATAAGCGCGATTATGACCTGCGACACGATGATTATTATTGGAACCTCTTTAAGAGTGTATCCCGCTGCCTCATTTGTTAGATACTTCAGAGGCAAAAACTTAGTGCTTATCAATAAAGATAAAACCTCATACGATGAGATGTGTACACTTGCAATTTATGATGATGTCATAAATGTTATTAAGGAATTAAATGAAAAAGATAACACTATTCTTTGATCTAGATGGTACGTTGCTTAATACTTTAGAAGACCTTAAAGAGGCCACTAATTTTGCATTAAGAAAACTAGGATATCAAGAAAGAACACTTGCAGAAATCCGCTCTTTTGTTGGAAATGGAGTGGCTAAACTCATTGCAAGATCTATTCCGGGAAAAGAAGAAAATCCTGATTATGAGGAATGCCTAAAAGAGTTTACGGGCTATTACAACACTCATTATGATATCTATACAAAACCATATGAGGGGATTAGTGAATTACTAGGAAAACTTAAATCAGAAGGCAAATATAATCTTGTCGTTGTATCTAATAAACTTGCTAATGTCACTAAAACACTAGTGGAGGAGATGTTCCCGGGGGTTTTTGACTATATAGAGGGGGACAAAGAAGGCCAAAATAAGAAGCCTCACCCAGATATGATTAATAGCGTCATTACTAGCACCGGATATGACATAAAAAGAAGCATTGTTATAGGAGACTCGAGTGTAGATTTAGAGATGGGAAATAATGTTGGAGCCAAAACAATACTCGTCACCTGGGGATTCAGAGAGAAAAAAGATTTGATTGATATTGGCGCTTATAAAGTGGTCGATTCAGTAGACGAATTATATAACGCAATTAGCGAGCTTGGAAAATCTTTATGAAAGAAATAAATCTAAATTACATAAAAAATATTAGAGATTTAGGCGGTTATAAGACTACTGACGGAAAAACCGTGAAAGAAAATAAACTTATTAGAAGCGGAGCGGTTTGGAAGATAGATGAAAAAGATTATTCCGTTTTAGTGAACCAGCTTCACGTTGATAAAGTGATCGATTTACGAAATGCTGACGAGAGAGAAGGAAGCCCAGATGTTGATATACCGGGGGCGACTAACATTCATCTTCCAATCTTTCCTCAAAATGAAAATGATGCCCTTTCTAGAGTCAGCGATGAGTTAAAGAGCTCTTCATTTACAAAAAAGTTAGAGCACTTCTATGAGACCAAAGGCGACTTCTCTGTTTATAATCTAATGATTGCAAACTACATAATGTTTATTACGGATGAATACTGCATCAAACAGTTTAGAGTGCTATTTGATTATGTTTTAAATGAAGATGATGATCACGCGCTGCTCTATCACTGCGCTGGGGGTAAAGATAGAACAGGAGTGGCTTCCTTTATTATCCTCGCCCTTCTTGGAGTGGACGAAGACACATTAAAATATGACTACATGGTGACTGATAAATATGTAAGAAGCGAGTATGAAGCGGCCTTAGAAAGAGCAAAGGGTTATCCAGAAAGACCACTACTTCCTGAAATTCTTGATGGGACGATAAATGTTCACGAAGAATACTACGACAGCATGGTTAGTTATATGAAGGAAAAAGAAGGGGATATCATCTCTTACATAAAAAAATACTTCTCCATAACTGAAGAAGAAATAAATCTATTAAAAAGTAAATATCTAGATTAATTATAGGGAATTCATTCTATTAATGATGTAATCCCTAAGGGAATCACGTGGGACATTATAGGTAAGCTCAAGTTCATCAAAGAGAATGTCTTCAGCGGATTCAAGTAGCTCTATGTCAAGTGGGCCGAATTTAATATCTTCACTTACTCCATCTTCACTTACATCACCGTAATATAAATAAAGCTGCTTGGCGAGGTACATGATATCGTGGATAGAACCGCTAGAGAGCTTCTTTTTGAAATAATCACGACGTTGCTTCGTGTTGGTGATAATCTCATCGTTTAGAGATTTCATATAAAGAAGCATGCGGTCAGCACTTTCAACCGACATAATGTCTCGAATAATTGCGTTCGCATTATCGACAGGAACATAAATGTTCTCGCCGTCTCCTCTACGGGCCTTTAAGAGATAATACTGTTTCCCATTGATATCTTTGATATCAACAATATCACATAGGCCTTCTCTACGATGAATAACTAAGGAATTTACTTCATACATTCGTTATTCACTTCCCTAACTATATTATGCCAGAATTAAAGAGTTTTTTTAAGATTTATTTTTTATGGGTTAAGTTTAAAGGGGAAATTTAATATAATAAAAGCCATGAATAAAGAAGGGAAAATTACCATAAATGTGCTTTCAAAAGCGGACTCCGTAGAGGGACAAGGCGTTGGTAGCGCCTATTTAGAGCAGGTCGCCCTCATTAAAGAAATGGACGATATTTTTGAGGTTAGTATCAACTCACATAAAAAAGCGGATATCGTTCATGTCCACTCCATAAACCTCAGACTTTGGTTTAGATTTAGGAAGAGAAAAGGAATTAGAGTGATGTATTGTCACTTCCTTCCTGACACTCTTAAAGGATCAATTAAACTTCCTAAACCACTATTTAAGATTTTCTGCGGGTATGTCATGAACTTCTATAAGAAGGCTAAATATTTAGTGGTGGTAAACCCTATCTTTATAGAGGAGCTTGTAAAACTAGGGGTCAAAAGAGAATCAATAATCTATATCCCTAACTTTGTTAGTGAAAAGGATTTCTACCATATCAAAGACAAAACGCTTCTAAATGAATATAAAACTAAATATAAGATTCCACTTGATAAACCTATTATTTTAAGTTGCGGACAGATTCAAACTAGAAAGGGAGTTTTTGACTTTATTGACCTTGCTAAAATGAATCCAGATATTACGTTCCTCTGGGTTGGAGGATTCTCCTTTGGGGTGATTACTGATGGCTATTCAGATCTAAAGAAAATCGTGGAGAACCCGCCTAGTAATGTTATCTTTACCGGCATCATTCCACGCTCTGAAATGAACTATATTTATAACCTCTCTGATGCCCTTCTTATGACTTCATATAACGAGTTATTCCCAATGACAATTTTGGAGGCAGCCTCATGCGAAAAGCCTCTAATTCTTAGAGATTTAGACTTATATCGACCAATATTAGGCGCGGAAGTGCTCGGCGAAGATATGCTTTTATGTAAAGATAATAAGGAATTTGACGCTGCCATTAAAAACCTAGTAAAAGACCCAGATTTTGCGGATGATTTAACAAAAAAATCAAGATTAATTAAAACATTTTATTCAAGAGATCACGTTAAGGAAATGTGGAAAGACTTCTATCTAGATATATATCAGAAAGGCAAATAAAAACACTATCAGCGATAGTGTCTTAATCTTATAAATGGTGGAGCTAAAGGGGCTCGAACCCTCGACCTCCTCCATGCCATGGAGGCGCTCTTCCAACTGAGCTACAGCCCCACTTGTAATTAAGATTATAATATAACAATATTATTCATTCAAGTTTTCGTTAAACTTATAAAAAGGAGATTAAAATATGAGCGATCCAATATTTGCTAGGTGTAGCACGCGCCGCTATACAGATGAGGAAGTTAGCGAAGAAGATATCGAATTACTTCTAAAAGCAGGGATGCAGGCTCCATCAGCCTGTAACCAACAGCCCTGGGAGTTCTATGTCGTAAGAGATAAGGATATAAAACCTAAATTAAGCGCGAATAAAGACGGCATAAGAATGCTTACTAATGCTAATGTCGTTATAGTGCCGTGCTATATTAAAAAGATTAAAGTTCCATTCTTTCAAGCTCAGGATTTAGGAGCAAGCGTCGAAAACATTCTCATAGAAGCCGAGCAGCTAAATCTCGGGGCATGCTGGATGGGAGTAGAGCCCATTCCAGATAGAGTGGACTTAGTAAGAAAGACTCTAGATATTCCCGATACTCTTGAGCCGTTCTGCCTTATACCAATTGGGCATAAAGCGGAGCAGAAAAAAATAGAAGACAGATACAAAATCGACAAAGTCCATAAAGTATATTAATCGTGTAAATTAAATTAAAAAGCCAGCGGAAACTGGCTTTTTTGTTGATTTTAGGATATGGCGACCTCCTCGAGACTCGAACTCGAAATCTATCGCTTAGGAGGCGATTGCGTTATCCAATTACGCTAGGAGGCCGTAATATCAAACAACGTTTTTGCCTGCCAAATCGGCCATGAAGAATGTAAGGACATCTTCATAAACTTCTTTCTTTCTGAAGTCATTGAAGACCTCATGGCGACATCCTTCATATATTTTAGTCCCAACATGTTTGAGACCAAGTTTTTTATACATCTTATCAAGCTTTTCGACGTCTTTGCCGTAGTGAGATACAGGATCTCCATCACCCGAGATAATAAAGATATCAAGGTCTTTTCTAATCTTCTCAAGGAATTTCTTCTTATAAAGTCTATTCATACCTTTAAGAAGTTCAAGGCAGAAGCCGTTGTTTGGCCTATACCCACATAGTGGATCATTAATGAACTTATCAACATTTTCAGGAATGGTGGAAAGCCAGTCATGAGAAGTTCTAGCGGGTTTTGGTACTTTGTTATTAAAATTACCAAACATTAGTGCAGCGAGAAGTTTAGCTTCATTGTTCCTATTCTTTTTAGTGACAATTAATCTCGCTAGTTGATAACCAAGTGGAGTTAATGGATTCTTCGCCATAGACCCGCAGAGAACAACTTTACTCACGTGGTGAGTGTATCTTTGGATGTAATCTTGGCAGAGAATAGAGCCCATTGAATGAGCAAAAATGAAGGTAGGTCTGGCGCTAATTCTTAGTTTTTCCACTAAAGCATCAACCATTTGCACCTGCTTTCTAAAAGCAGAAGATGGAACAACGCCAAGGTTAGATAGGTCAGGAAGGACATTTGCGCCCTGCCCAAAATTATCTAGCGAATAAACATTAAATTTATGTTCATTAAGATACTGAGCGAAGTCGTCGTAGCGGAGACAATGCTCACACATACCAGACATGATGATAACATTCGCGATGCTATCTTCCACTGTCCAGGCATAGCCATACTCCACTATCCCTTTGCTCTCAATACTAATTTTTTGTGGTTTGCTCATATAGATACCTCCTATTCATATCCGTGTGGATTTTTAGACTGCCAGTTCCAAGAGTCGCGGCATGCATCAGTGATGGTAAGCTCTGCTTTCCATCCCATCTCCTTATAAGCTTTATCGCAGTTTGCGTAGCACTCAGTGACATCACCAGGTCTACGGTCCCCTACGACATAATTGATCTTCATGTTATTAGCCTCTTCAAAGGCATGGACGAGCTCAAGAACCGTTGTGCCTTTCCCAGTTCCTAGGTTATAGATCACTAGTCCTGGTTTCTCTTCAAGCTTATGAAGAGCATACACATGACCAATCGCAAGGTCCACAACATGAATATAGTCTCTAACGCAGGTTCCGTCTCTAGTGGGATAGTCCCCTCCAAATACAGTAAGCTGCTTTAAGGTGCCCACTGCTACCTGAGTAATATAGGGCATTAAGTTATTTGGAATACCAGTTGGATATTCTCCCATCACTCCCGAGGGATGGGCTCCAATTGGATTGAAATACCTAAGGAGAGCTACATTAGCGTCTTTATGGGTCTCGCTAAACTCCATAAGCATTTTCTCAATGATAATCTTAGTTTCTCCGTATGGAGAAGCGGCTTCTCCGACTGGATCTGTTTCTACAATTGGAACACTCTTAGGATTTCCATATACCGTTGCGGAAGAGGAGAAGACAATATTGTGAACTCCATATTCCTCCATAAGCTCAATTAAGACTTTAGAGGAGCCCACATTATTATCGTAATATAGCTGAGGCTTTTGAACGGATTCACCCACTGACTTAAGGCCCGCGAAATGAATAATGCTTTCAATGTCGTTTTCTTCGAAAACGCGCCTCATAGCTTCTTTATCTTGAACATCAATTTGATAAAACTTAGGTTTTACCCCGCTGATGAGTTTAATACGGTTAAGAACTTCAATTTTAGAGTTGCATAAATTATCCACTATGACGGGTTCATATCCTGCCTTTAGTAGTTCAATTACCGTGTGGCTTCCAATATAGCCTGTACCACCGGTCACTAATACTTTTCCCATAATGCTACCTCCTTTTAAGCTCTTCAAGTAGAAGAGAATTTGTATCTTTAGGGTTTACTTTACCGCCTGTCTTCTTCATTACTTGGCCCATGAGATATCCAAGTGCTTTGTCTCGTCCCGCTTTATAGTCGATGATGGACTGCTCATTTTCGTCGAGAACTTCATTAATGATTTTAAGAAGCTCATCACTTTCAGATATCATGCCCTTATTAAATTCAGAAGCAAGCTCAGTAATACTTAAAGTATTATTTTCTAATATTTTAGCAAATATTTCTCTTCCTTGCTTGTTATTTATTTTCCCAGATTCAATAAGAGAAATAATCTCCGCAATCTGATCTGGGCTAAGCGGGAACTTGGTAATTGAGATATCTTCTTTATTAAGAACGGCAGAAATATCTCCAATGAGCCAATTCGCGCTGAGTTTGTAGGATACACCATTTTGCACTATATTATCAAAATAATTTGATAAATCTTTATCAGAAATGAGTATATTAGCGTCATATTCACTAAGTCCGGACTCTAAATATCTCTTAAGTTTAGAGGAGGCAAGTTCATTACTTGTTCTAATTGCTTCATATATAAAAGCCTCATCTAGTTTAACTGGAAGGATATTAGCCTCGGGATAATACTTATAGTCCACAGCATCAGTTTTATTTCTCATAGGCTGGGTGGTTTTAGAGGCCTCGTCAAATCTTCTCGTCTCTTGAATGATTGGCTCCCCAGTTTCTAGGCACTTGCACTGTCTTTCAAACTCATAGTCAAGAACCTTCTCAACATTCATGATGCTATTGAGATTTTTAATCTCCACTCGAGTGCCAAATTCATTACTTCCTTTTTCATGGACGGAGATATTAACGTCGCATCTAAGTGATCCCTCTTCCATCTTGCCGTCACTCACATCAAGGAAGGAGACAATAGAACGAATCTCATCAATATACTTCATAGCCTCTTCACTAGAATGAATTTGAGGTTTAGAGACAATCTCAATAAGAGGGGTACCGCATCTATTGTAATCGATAAGAGTGCAGTCATAGCTATGAAGCTGTTTTGCAGTGTCTTCTTCGATATGTAGTCTTTCAATTTCTATCTTGTGTTCGCCACTTGAGGTATTAATAGTGAGATATCCATTTTTACCAATTGGCTTAAAATACTGCGTAATTTGGTAGCCTTTTGGAAGATCTGAGTAGAAATAGTTCTTTCTATCAAAGCGAAGAACGGGGTCAATTTCCATATGAAGAGCGTGGCACACTCTTATCGCATTTATGACCGCTCCTTTATTAACAGTGGGGAGCACTCCAGGGAATCCAAGGTCATAGACAGTCACATTAGTGTTAGTCTCATCGCCGTATTGAACGGGTCCACTCGAAAACATTTTGGACTTAGTCTTCATCTCAATATGTATTTCTAGCCCAATTACCGCCTCGAGCATTATTTCTTCTCTCCTTTAGCGTAGAGATTATAGTAGCCAAGCTTATTTTCTAGAGCTAGTGATATATTAAGCACCTTTTCTTCAGCAAAAATAGCGGAGGTAAAGTTAGCGCCGTATGGGAGATTACCCTTAAATCCAATAGGCAAGGTAAGAGAAGGGAACCCACCAAAATTAGCGTAGGCAAGATAGTTATCGCAGATTAAATATTCATCGCTTAGTGTATCGCTTGCGTTATCAAACTTAGGAGCGCAGGATGGCGAGGCGGGTAAATAGATAACATCATACTCTTTAAGAATCTCACTAAATTTATCAACAATTAAATGTCTGCATTTCTGGGCTCTAATAAATAAATCTTCCTGATTCTCCCTTAAAAGAGAATAACCACCAATCACAAAACGACGCTTAATTAACTGCGAAAACCCTTTAGTTCGGGAATTAGTGACAATTTCATCATAAGTTTTCCCGTTTTCTCTAAGACCAAACTTAATTCCGTCTAGATTTGCGTTATTAGAGGTGGCTTCTGCGCAGGAAATGATATTATACGTTGGATAAATAGCTTTTAGTAAATCTAGGTCCATATGAACGTGATGGATGCTCGCTCCAAGGGACTCAAGAATCTTAAGGGTTTCGTTAAAGCGACTTATGACATCACTATCGGTCATGCTCTCGATGACCTCATCGATGACTGCTACTTTATATCCTTTGATATCACCATTAATAAGAGAAACATAATCTTTAACTTCGCTAGTGGAGCTAGTTGTGTCGTGCTCGTCATGACCAGAAAGCAAGGTAAGAACACTAGCCGCGTCTTTCACGCTACGGGTAAAATAAGCAACGTGATCAAGAGAAGGGGCAAACGGGAATAATCCATATCTAGAGATTCTTCCCCATGTTGGCTTAAAGCCAACAAGACCGGCAAACGACGCAGGCTTACGAACACTGTCACCAGTGTCACTTCCAATCGCAAATGGAACAAGACCGCTAGCGCATGCATTCGCGCTTCCGCAGGACGATCCCCCAATCATATACTGGTGAGATGGGTCATATGGATTATAGGTCTTACCCTTATGACCAGAGGTACCGCTTCCACCCATCGCTAGTTCATCAAGAGTGGCTTTACCAATGAGGATAGCGTCGCTATCTTCAAGCTTTTGATAAACAGTCGCGTTATAGACTGGAATATAGCCTTCTAAGATATTAGAAGAGGCACAGGTTGGAATGTCTTTTGTGGAGAAATTATCTTTTAAGACATAAGGAATTCCCCAGAAAAGATTCTCTTTTTGCACTTCTTTTAGTTTTTCTGCTTTAGATATTGCTTCCTGTTTGCATAGATATTCAAAGGCATTATCTTTGTCATCTCCAATCTCCTCAAAGATAGATTTAACGACTTCTAAAGGGGTCACTTTATGAGCGACATAAGCATCATGGAGTTCACTAATTGTTAAATGAATATAGTCCATTATTTTAGTACCCTTGGAATTCTAATTTGTTTCTCAATGACATCTTTCGCGTTCTTAAGCGCCTCATCACTTGAGATAACTTCGCTTGGCTCATCTTCCCTTAAAGCGGATGTCGTAACTTCGTAAGGGAAAGTCATTGGAGTGACATCTTCCACTCCCTTAATGTTATGAATGAGATCCATTTGTTTTAGGGTAGTGTGAAACTCGCCTTCTAGAAGGCGATATTCGTCCTCGCTCATATCAAACATGAGGGAATTCGCTACATTTTTTAAAACATCAATATTAACTTCTTTCATATTGGCCTAGCTAAATCACTCCTACTTAAGATAAGAGAGAAATTCCTCCTCATCCATAACTGTTATATTAAGCTCGTGCGCTTTATCAAGTTTAGACCCCGCTTCCACGCCAGCGATAACAATATCAGTGGCTTTAGAGACAGAGCTAGTAACCTTCGCGCCTAAGGACTCAAGAATCTCAGTGGCTTCTTTCCTGCCGTAGCTAGAAAGCGTCCCAGTAAGAACCACCGTTTTACCGGAGAACGGTGTCTCACTATTGGAAGAAATAGTTCCTAAATAATCAAAATTTAGCCCGAGAATACGGAGTTCTTCAATTAATTCCTTATTTACAGGATCGTTAAAATATTCGTGAAGTGACGAGGCCACAACTGGACCGACATCTGGGATTTCCATAAGTTCTTCTTCGCTCGCTGCCATAAGAGAATCAAGGGTAAGATACTTTCTTGCGAGTGTTTTTGACATTTTGGCTCCTACTTCTTTAATTCCAAGGCCAAATAAGAGTCTTTCAAGGGATTGTTTCTTACTATTTTCAATTGCATAAAGGAGATTATCGATTGATTTAGATTGCCATCCATCAAGAGCAATAATATCATCGCGGTAATTATAAAGCCTGTAAATATCAGGTATTTTTCTTATAAATCCTTGATTAAAGAACTGCTCCACGACTCTTTCGCCCATGCCTTCTATGTCCATTGCGTCTCTTGAGGAGAAGTGAATCATTCCTTCAATTCTTCTCGCCTCGCAGTGCGGATTAAGGCAGAAGTGCATCGCATCTATTTTAGTAAGCGGGGTGCCGCATACAGGGCACACATCAATCATCTTAAATTCCTCCCCATCATTAAGAGGATTAGGAATAGATCTCACTACCTCTGGAATAACATCGCCCGCTTTTCTTAAAACAACATCATCACCCACCTTAAGGTGCTTCTCAGTGACAAAGTCTTCATTATGAAGAGTGGCTCTTTGAACGAGAGAGCCCGCGACTCTTACTGGATTAAGAACGGCATTTGGAGTGATCTTTCCAGTTCTACCAACTGTATAGACAATATCGACAAGTTTGGTCACGACTTCTTCAGGTGGGAATTTATACGCTATGGCCCAGCGAGGAGTTTTTGCGGTGTATCCAATAGCGTCGTATAAGGACATATCATCTTCTTTAATGACAATGCCGTCAATATCATATGGAAGAGATTCTCTCTTCTCAGTGTACTCCGCGATATAGCTTATGACTTCATCAATACCATGACACACTCTTCTTTCATGATTAGTTTTAAAACCTAATTCATCAAGTTTATTAAGGGCGTCACTGTGATATCGAATTCCAAAATCACTTGCATTAACAAAATAATACCAGAAAGCATCAAGGTTTCTTTTTGCGGAAATAGAGGAGTCAAGTTGTCTAATTGAGCCCGCGGCGGCATTTCTGGCATTAGCAAATGTTGATTCGTGATTAGCCGCTCTCTCTTCGTTAAGCTCGGCAAGTGTCTTTTTAGACATAAACACTTCGCCTCTAACTTCCATTTCTTTCTCTTCGGCGATATGTGAAGGGATAGACTTTATAGTTATGACGTTAGTGGTGACATCCTCTCCGGTCACTCCGTCTCCTCTAGTAGCGGCGTAGACGAGATCTCCTTCATAGAGAAGCGCCATTCCAAGTCCATCGATTTTCATCTCGCACATGTACTGGATTTCATGGTCACCAACAACATCCTTTATTCTCTTATCAAAGTCTCTTAAATCATCTTCATTAAAAGCATTTGCTAAAGAAAGCATCGCCCTTTTGTGGACGATTTTATTAAATGAATCAACAACTATGCCGCCGACACGCTGCGATGGAGAAGTCGCAGAATACATCTCTGGGTGAGCGGCTTCGAGTCTCATTAGCTCCTGCATTAAAGTGTCATAAACAGAGTCATCAACACTTGGGTTATCTAAAACATAGTACTCGTAGTTATACTTCTCAAGGGTTTCTCTTAGCTCTTTAATTCTTGCTACTTCGTCCATAACTAGCCTTTCTTTACTTTAGGGTGGTTACTTAAGATGGACTTAAGTCCATGATCTTTAAACTCCACTTTTATGATCCCGTCTCCTTCAACGGAGACAACTGTTCCCTCTCCAAGGGTATCATGGAGAACCTTATCTCCAACTTCCCATTCAATAACCTCTTGAGGTTCAGTCTGTGAATAATAACCACTATTATCCTCACTTCCATAGGAAGTGTCATTAAAAGTATATACTTTTTCTTTTGGTTTACGTGAATTATTTGATGCAAAGGTTCCAAACTGGTTATAGGAAGAGGAAGGCTCTATTAGCTCTGACTCCTTTATAAATCTTGAAGGTATAAGGGTTCCTCCAGCGACATAGGAGTAGTCGCAGGAATAAGAGATAAATAACTTTTCTTTAGCTCTAGTAAAAGCAACATAAGCGAGACGTCTTTCTTCCTCAAGAGCTTCATATCCTCTCTCACTAAGACTACGGGTGTGAGGGAAGACCGATTCATTAAATCTCACCACAAAAACGGCGCGATACTCGAGTCCTTTTGCGGTATGAACCGTCATTAGGGAGACAAAATTATTGTCTCTAAGTTCGTCCTGAGAGGTTTGAAGAGCGACGTTTTGGAGATACTCATCGAGAGTGGACTCAGGGTTTTGATGCTGATAGCTTCTCATATCACTAATGAGGGACTTAACGTTTTCCATTCTATCGTCATAATCTTCATCATTTTTAAGATAGTCGTAGTAGCCAATATCAATAATGAGATCCTCGAGTATCTTAGAGTAGGGCTCCTCTCCTTTAGCAACATCTTCTCTCGCCTGGTCTATACGAGCGATAAATGACTTAAGACTTTCTATATGTTTATTTGGCACAATTGAATCTTCTTCATCTAGCTCTTTGATATAAAGATACATATAAGTGCTATTTGCAAAGGCTTCTCTTCGAATCTGCTCCACAGTAGCATCTCCTATTCCTCTTTTTGGAATATTGATGACTCTTTCAAAAGAAAGGTCATCCCTAGGATCATTAACAAGTCTAAAGAATGCTAAAGCATCCTTTACCTCGCGGCGGGCAAAGAATTTGACGGATCCATAAATCTTATAAGGGATTTGGAAGTTAGCTAAGACCTGCTCAAAGTCCACAGTGACATAGCTAGAGCGGTAAAGCACCGCAATATCCTTAAAGGAGTAGTCATGCTTTTCCACTAAATCAAGGATTTCTCTACATAGCCACTCGGCTTCACTTCTTCTGGTGTTATTTGACTTGACCACTACTCTAGATCCAAGGTCGTTTACTGTCTCTAGGTTTTTCTCCACTCTTAGTTTATTGTGACTAATAAGTTTATTAGCCGCGTCGATTATGTATTTAGTGGACCTATAGTTCTTATCAAGAATAATAGTCGTTAGGCCTCTAATCTTTTTATCGAGGTCAACAATTATTCGAGCGTTAGTTCCTCTCCAGGTATAGATTGTTTGGTCAGGGTCTCCAACGACATAAAGAGAGCTATCTTGATTTAATAGAAGCTTAAGGAAGTGATATTCAACATCATTAGTATCTTGGAATTCATCCACTAAAATATGAGTGTATCGATTCTGCCATTTCCACTGAATTTCTGGATAATTAGAGAGAATTTGAATGCTTTTTAAAAGTAAATCGTCAAAATCAAGTGCGTATAGTCTATTCTTTCTTGCTTCATATCTTTCATAGAAATCGAGAAGCTCTTTCGCCTCTTGCTGGTTATGCTTAAAGCTAGATAAAGAGACGTCCTCGGGATATTTTTCTTTTAGCTTACAGCTTTCTATAAAGGACAAAACTTTATTAACTATAGGGTCACTTTTTTTATAGCCAGACTCACTAACGAGGTCTTTAACAATCTTAGTTTGATCTTCATCATCAAGGATGGTGAAGTTATGGGGATAATCTAAAACATCAATTTCTCTTCTTAGGAAATAAGTCGCAAAAGCATGGAAGGTTTTGACAGTGAGATTTTCCGCTCGTCCCTCAAGGAGAGTGTTTAATCTATTATACATTTCACCAGTGGCTTTATTAGTGAAACTAATCGCAAGAATATTATATGGATTGATATCAAGCTCACTAATTAAATAAGCCACACGATAAGTGAGGACTCTAGTTTTACCGCTACCAGCTCCCGCAATGACTCTCGTGTTTTGCGAAGAAGTTGTCACGGCTTTTAATTGCTGCTCGTTTAATACTGATGCAAAATCCATATTCATACCCCGTTATAGTTTAGCATATAGGGGGTAATCCTTTCAACGAGTAGAGATTATTTAATCTCTAATTCTTTTTTGATAGCCTTTACTCCTTCTACGTAAAACGAGATGGAATTATCCACTACCCCAAATAGGGTGGGTGTCCCGCCAATATATAGTTCATCAGCATCTGTCATCCCTATAGTTTTACTAAGGTCAGCATTATGGATCATTGGAATACTATTCTTTTGATAGCAGACAAAGTAGATAGTGGTTTTAGCTTTATTGATTGCGTAATCAAGGATATCTTGTTTAAGGCTTTGGCAGGCACCACAGGATTTACTATAGACATAAGCGTGATACTCCCCTGGGTAAGAGAGGATATCTTCCCAATTAATCATGAGGTATTCAACGTCTCTATATTGATACACTACCTCTCTTTCGTCTACGCTAGATTCACTAAAGCATCCGCCTAAAGAAAAGAGGATGGTAAAATACACTAAAAAGTTCTTCATACTAAATATATTTGAAATATAATGGCATTTTTGTGCAAAAAATAAATAAATTTTTCTAAAATATATTTATATGTTCAAAAAGAAAGAAACACTAGTCGAGAACATGACCTATATGGCCATTATGGCAGCTATCAATGTTGTCTTTGTTTTACTGACCACCTTTGTCCCGGTTTTAATGTTTCTCATTGTCTTTATTTTGCCTCTTACCTCGACGATGGTAACGCTCTGCTGTAAGAGAAAATATTTTATCATTTATGCAGTGGTAACAATCCTCCTCTGTATGCTTGTGACCATGTATAACATATCAGATACACTCTTCTACGTTATCCCCTCAATCATCACAGGATTTGTTTTTGGAATAATGGTGATCTATAAAGTTCCAGCGGTTTGGATTATCTTCTCCACTTCTATTATTCAGCTTGGAGTGTCATATGCAATGATCCCATTTATTGAGTGGCTCCTAGGAATAAATATTATCGATGTTTTTGCTTCGGCTTTTGGAGTAGCAGATTTCATTTATCTCGACTACGTCACCCCTTGTTTTATCTATTTCCTCGCTCTTGTCCAGTGCGCTTTAACATATATTGTAATTAGAAACGAGCTTCCTAAATTCCACTACGAAACAAGTAATGTAAGAAAGCATTGGTATCTAGAATATATAGCAGAACTTAGCTGTTTTCTTCTAATTTTGATATTTGCTTTTACCTATAAACCGCTGACATATCTCTTCTTTATGCTAGCGATTTATTTTATGTGTTTTATCGCGGGAGAAGCTCTTTATACAGGAGGCAAACCAATGTGGATTACTCTGCCTATCGCCCTAGTGATTGGTCTAATTGCCTTTGCCGCAACATATCAGTATTTTGAGGAGCCCTTTGGTCTACTCGGACTTGGAATCGCGATTGTTCTTGTTGATCTCGTTTCAGTGTGTAACGAGATTAAAATACTCGTTATAAAAACTAAAGAGAAGTTATCCCAAGATAGTATAGTTCCTCTCGCTATTTTAGATGAAAATAGTGAGGCTAGTAAAAATAGAAGCGAGGAAGAAAAGGTATAATCTATTGATTATATAGGTCAAATAGGTAAAATATAAAAATATGGCAAACTTCTTTAAAAATGTTGGTAAAGGAATACTCTATATTCTCTTTATACCCGCTATCATAGTGATTGTAGCAGTCGCGGCTGTTGGAGCGGTCGGTGTTTTCTTTTACCTACTCGGTAAGAGCATAGGCCTATTCTTTACTGGAAGAAATATCTTCCAAGATCTTCCCGAGGATACACAGGCTAAAGCTATTATCGAAATGAATAAGAATCTATCCAATCAGATATTAGCGGGCGGCACTCCTGTTCAGGATGTCACTAATAACACTACGACAAATAATACCTATAATAACATCATTATTATGTCAAATGAAGAAGACCTAATTAAGCTTATGAGCGGTCAGTCATCCGTTCCAGAAAACACTAATATAAGAGTGATTGAACCAGAAAAACCAAAAGAAATAATTGAGAATGAACCGCTTCAAATTGAAGAAAAAGAAGCCGATTATAGTGAGATTCCGCTTCAAAATGATGAAAATAATGCTCCTCAAATAGAGGAAGTTAAAGAAGTTAGACCAGTCTTTCCTCAAAACGTCAAGCGCACCCCTAGACCTAGCACTAAGCCAGTCAAAGAGAGCAAGAGAAAAAAGGAAGAACCAGTTGAAGAAGAAGACTATGACGATGATGATATCGAACCAGGAGGAGGGGTTACCATTAGGTAACTAAGCGAGAGATGCTAACAGTATTTGCAATGACAGAAAGTGAAAGAAGATTAATCTTCGCGCTCATCATGATTGTCCTCCTACTCGTGGTGCTTGCAGGATTCATTGGTTGGTGGATCTATAGAGTCATGAAGTGGCAAGGCAAGAAGATGGATAATCTTGTCCATGATGTCGTAGTCACTAGGATTATTACCGATAGTAAATCTCTTAGAGTGTATGGAAGAAAGAAGAGCTTTGCTTATTTCTTTAAGCAGGCCTGGATACCGGTCCTCTTAATTGCTATCGCCTTCTTAATCTTACTCATCAATGATATCATCATTGATGACTTCCACTACAACGTCTTTAATACCGATACAGGAATCGCAACATTATTCTTCCTCTGGGACTTTGATGACCCAGATATATACACCACTGTATTTGGAATGAGGGTTCTTGCTCACTGGCCAGAACTTACTCACACCCCAACCTTTGTAGTAGACGCTATCACATCATATTTATTTATACCTATTTGTGGGGTAGGAATGGTTTGGTTCCTTGTCTGCGTTCAAGGCCTAGTTGCGAGAATGTGGAGACTAAGAACTTTATGCGATAAAGTCTTCGATAAATCCCTTGAGGGATATAATCAAAATGCAGCGATGAGCGCAGCGGCAGCGGGACCTAATAATCCCAAGATAACAGCGGATAATGTCGACCAGTATACAGCGGCGCAAAATAGTCAAAATAATAATACCAATTCAGATAATGAAAGACCTCCCTTAGGAGGCGATTCATCTAGTAATAGTAATGGATAAGTATTATTACCTAATTAAGATAACAATCTCTGCAATAACATAAATAACAAGAAGAACACATAGGACAATTAAAAGCCACATAATGCGGCGTCCGGAGCGAACTCTTCTTGTTTTTTCTTCTTGTGATAATTGTTCAAAATCTTCGTTTTTAGCCATAGTTTACATTAATATTTGATATTATTTGAAGTTCTTGGGTAAGGCTGAACATCTCTAATATTCTGCATTCCAGTAACATACATAAGGAGTCTATCAAAGCCAATTCCAAAGCCAGAGTGATAGCACCCACCATACCTTCTAGTGTCGAGATACCAATCAAGATTAGTGATATTTAGCTCTTTCATTTTAGCCTCTAATACATCAAGCCTATCTTCTCTTTGAGAGCCGCCTACAAGCTCCCCTACTCCGGGCACTAATAGGTCGCAAGCGGCTACGGTTTTCCCGTCATCATTTTGCTTCATATAAAAGGCTTTAATTTCTTTAGGATAATCAGTTAGGAATACGGGTCCTTTAATGATCTCTTCAGTGATATATCGCTCATGCTCACTTTGAAGATCCATCCCCCATTTAATATCGGAATTTTCAAACTTATGACCTTTCTTAACTGCATCTTCTAGTAGGTTAATCGCTTCGGTATAAGTAATTCTCTTAAACTCAGAGTCCACTACTCCATTTAATCTCTCTTTAAGAGAGGTATCGACTTGAGTGTTAAAGAAATCTATTTCATCAGGGCATTTCTCTAATACGGACTTAATAGAATATTTAATACAGCCTTCAATAATATCCATATTTCCATTTAGATCACAAAACGCCATCTCTGGCTCAATCATCCAAAACTCAGAAGCATGTCTCACTGTATTAGAATGCTCCGCTCTAAAAGCAGGAGCAAACGTGTATACACGTTTGAAGGCTAAAGCAAAAGGCTCAACGTGGAGCTGACCTGTAACTGTAAGATTAACTTTTTGACTATAGAAGGAATTCTCATCCTTTGTGTCATGAGTCACGACATCAAATACATTACCCGCTCCTTCACCATCGTTAGTGGTAATTAAAGGGGTATGGACATACATGAATCCATTAGACTGGAAATACTCATGAAGAGACATTGTTAGAACATTTCTTACTCTAAACACGGCATTAAAAGTATTAGTTCTTACCCTTAAATGAGCGATATCACGTAAAAATTCATAGCTATGATGTTTCTTTTGAAGTGGATAGGACTCGTCCACTCCTCCCTCTAATATGACATCACTAACATGAATTTCAAAGGGCTGCTTCATTTCTGGGGTGAGCACTAATTCACCAGTAACAGTAATGGCACATCCACTTCTAAGCGAGGCAAGTAAATCGTAGCATTCTACTTCAGATGTATAGACAAGCTGAGCGTTCTTAAAAGAGGTTCCATCGTTAAGCTCAATAAAACCAATGTTACCGCTATTACGGTTAGTTCTAACCCAGCCCTGAAGAGTGATATTCTTAATAGATTTGATCTCTTCAGTGGAGACTAAATCATAAAGCTGACCAATATCGTAAATTCTTTCCATATTCTTGTCTCTTATTAAAAAATTATATCTTTATGAATGAAGATATAAAAGACTAAAAGTTTTTATAATCTTCAATCCTCCAGTTAGGGTCAGGAGAAATAGTTAGAGGGGCTTTAATCCCTTTTAGATAAAGCTTTTCTCCTAGTTTTGCAATCATCGCCGCATTATCAGTGCAGCACCACATAGGAGGGAAGGAGAGACTCACATGTCTCTTATCAAGCTCCTTTTTAAGTTTCTCCCTTAAATATGAGTTAGCGGACACTCCTCCGCAGACAACAACATTAGTAATGCCGTATCTTTTAATCGCAGTAAGGGCTTTATTAACAACCAGCTCCACTGCGACTTCTTCAACCGAGCGGCACATATCATCAATATTAACACTCTCGCCTTTTTGTTCGAGATTATGAACAAGATTAATGACATTAGTCTTGAGACCAGAAAAAGAGAAATCAAGAGTATCAACACCTTTTAGTGGTGTCGGTAAGTTATAGGTATGCCTACCATTCTTAGCGTGCTCATCAATCATCGCTCCGCCTGGATAAGGAAAGCCTAAAACTCGGGCCACTTTATCAAAGCATTCACCGATAGCGTCGTCTCTAGTTTCCCCTAAGACCTCAAAATCGAGATCTTCCTTCATAAGAACAAGCTCAGAGTTACCGCCAGATACAACAATAGCAAGAAGAGGAAACTTCATTTCACTAACAAACTCATTAGCATAAATATGACCCGCTAAATGATGAACTGGGATAAGCGGTTTATCATAGAGCATACTAAGTGTCTTAGCGGCTTGCATCCCTACATGGAGAGCTCCAATAAGTCCTGGGCCTCTTGTCACGGCAAAAGCGTCAACCTCTTCAAGAGTTACATTAGCTTTCTCAAGCGCTTCTTTTAACACAAAAATAATATTCTCAGCGTGAAGCCGAGAAGCGACCTCAGGCATAACTCCTCCGTATTTAGCGTGTATATCTGCTTGAGAAGAGACAACATTTGAAAGGAGCTTACCGTCTTTTACGATAGCCACTCCGGTTTCATCACAGCTTGATTCAATTCCTAATGTAATCATACTTCCTCTATCTTCTTAATCATGTAAATGGCATTATCGCCATTTGAATAATATCCTACCTTAATAAGAACTTCCTTAAAGCCGTTTTTGATGTAAAAATCAAATGCTTTTTTATTATTTTCCCGTACTTCTAAGGTAATTGTCTGAATTTTCTTTGCATAGCAGTCATCAAAAATCTCGCTAAGCATAGCGCTTCCAATCCCGTTATTTTGATAGTCTGGGTGAGTGGCAATCTGAGCGATTGAAGCACTGTCAAAGGTATAATAGCAGAGTGCAAAACCGACAACTTTCTCTCCTATCTTAGCGACGTAGTTCATTCCGTATTGGTTCTCATGAAGTTCATAGAGAAAGTCATCTCTTGAGTATTTAGAAATAAAACAGAGATTTTCAATCTCTAGAACCTGATCTAGGTCGTTATCACTCATTTCCACTATTTCGATATTCATTATTTCCCCTTTAAATAAACAGGATTAACGCTGCTACTATCTTTAGCCGCTATACTAGCGCTCTTAAGCGAGAGCATTTCTTTAATAACATCCGCTTTATAGCCGTCTATTCCTAAATATTTTGTATCTCCGCAAACTGCATATTCTTTATTCTCGTTGATATAGTTAAGGACATCTTTATTATCCATAATTCGATCTTCAAGAAGGACCTTATTTCCTTCATAAACACCGATGTACGAGCGGCCGCTTCTCGCATTTATTAAACAAATAGATGCCTTATTGCTGTCTTTTAGAACTCTTAGGGAACTTACAGGATAGAGAGGAACACCAAGAGCAAACGCCATCACTTTAGCGATAGTAAGAGCAATTCTAACCCCAGTATAAGAGGCTGGACCAATAGTGACCATGATGTCTTTTATCTCGTCTCTTACAATCTCATTATCCTTAAGAAGTTTATCAAGCTCACTTACCATATACTCACTCTGCTTTTGCCAGGCATAGTAAGAGGTAGAGGCTACGATTTCGCCGTTTAGGGCCACTCCGACCGAGAGATCATTAACGCTTGAATCTAATAAAACTGTATATTTTTTCATAAATTTATCTTATCTAGGACTCTTTCAGGCCCTTTAAGCTTAAGCTCTCTAATATCATTCCCTAAATTAACAAATTCAATCTCTAAAGCGGTAATAGGGATGAATTCATCAATATACTTAGGCCACTCAATAAGAGAGTAAGTT
The DNA here is from genome assembly GCA_021203805.1 of Coprobacillus sp. Lineage (GTDB taxonomy): Bacteria > Bacillota_I > Bacilli_A > RFN20 > CAG-826 > JAJQAP01. The sequence continues at coordinate 50,001 of JAJQAM010000009.1, read as the reverse complement.
CCGTCCTCTCCAATAAACTCATCTAGACCAAGTTCAATTTGCTGCTCATATAGCCTATAGGCATCGATATGGACTAGGACTCCTTTCTCACATTCATATAGGCACATTATATTAAATGTTGGCGAGGTAACCTCTTTTGTAATACCTAGGCCTTCGGCAAAACCTTTTACAAAAGTTGTCTTCCCGCTTCCTAAATCGCCGTATAGGCATAAAACGGATCCGGTTTTACAAACCGCTGCAAATTGGCGCCCAATTTCTTTAGTTTCTTCTTCGCTACTTGTAACAATATCTTTTCTCATAAGTTTAAATAAGACTGAAATACCTCATAGTAACGACGACTAATTTCATCGTCAAACGGGAACATTTCATCCTCCATAAGTTTTTTCATCTTTTCCATGGCATAGTGTAAGACTTTATCTAAGTCATCTGAGTATTCGTATAGTTTTTTATTATTACGATACTCAGTCTGATCTAGGATTTTTATCTTTCCATCAGTGAATTTTTTAATATCTAAATCATAATCGATATATTTGATTGCGTTATCTTCAATAATAGAGGGAGAGGAGATATTACAGTAATAAGAGATTCCGCTTTTTTTAAACATGCAGAGGACATTATACCAATCCTTTTTAGAGAAGATAGTAATCGTTGGTTCATTAGTGTACCACTCCCTACCTCCTGGCTCACTAACATGGTTACGTTTGGCCGCGGTAATAATAAATTCATCATTATCTTCCAAGACAAAACCTTTCTCCCATGTTCGGTGAAGAGAACCATCGTGTTTATAGCAAATAATTTTGACTGACTGGGATTCAATTGCCACGATAAAACCCCGCTCAATTATTTGGTTTTATTAATTGTTTTTAATGCTTTAAGAGTTTTTAATATGTCATCTCTGCCCTTAATATACTGCTCTTCCACAAGGGGATGATCAACAGGCACAGAGACATATTCATCAACATAAGTAAGATAGACAGCAGTATGACCGCTCCATAAAACAATGTTGATATTTAGAAGGGAATCGGTCACTCCAATCTCCTGAATTGCCGTTAGGAATTTATTTGGAATAGCGTCTTTAATCGCCACTCCTTCTTTCGCGTAAATAGTCATTATTTCATCGTCTCTAGCTTTGACAAGGTCAAAGGTATTAGTGGGTAAATCAATAGCCTTAGCGCCTTTGAGATTAATAATGATTCTATTTTCTATTTTAAGTGTGTTTGGATAGGTAATATATCGGCCTAAGAAAGCGGTGTCATTTTGTCTCTTGCTATCACTTTTAACAAGGACTGAGACATTCGCGCATTTAAATAAAGCGCCTCCATAGCACCCTCTAACAACCGCCTGTGATTTAGTATCCACAACATCATAATAGACGCCATCTGCAAGGATTTCGCTAGCGTCAACTTTCTCAAGCTCATCATAAGTAACCTTTGAATAATCGCTAGATGAATAGTTATAAGCATTAAAGGTATCAATCGCTAAAGAAGCATATTCTGCACTCTTTTTCGGTGTCCCCCTTCGCCCTAAAATGTACTGCACAATCATAGCAACAACCGCTAGACCGATAAGGACATAACCAAGAATAGCCATCCAGCCCACTCCTTCTTCGGTTGGATCCGCTAAGACGAGAATAAATCCAACAATTGCAAAAATAAGAACAACTGCAAGGACAATATAGGAGATACGATTTTGGAGTTTATAGACTTTCATGAAGGCCTGTCTACCTTCTTCAACTTTAGCTAGGTCTTGATTAACTCCCTCGTACTGAACATCCTTAATTTTAGATAGTTCACTTTCATAATCAACTTGCTCTCCCTTAAGGGCCTTCTTATCACTTAAATCAATATGCTCGGGGAGAACCTCTTCTGGAGATAAAGGTAGGACCGCGATATCTTCAGCGGGTGTCTGCTCTTCAGTAGCGGGAGTAGGTTCAGTGGGTTCTTGGGCCGCTACTTCTTCACACGCAGGCACTTCTTCTGTAGGAACTTCCGTAACAGGAGTCTCTTCAGTAGGCACTTCCACTACTTCTTCAGCGGCTATAGTCTCACTAGCTTCCACTACTTCTTCAGCGGGAGCGGCTTCCTCTACTACCTTTTCTTCTTTAGTTTCTTTTAATTCTTTGTCTTCCATAGTAAAAACCTCGCTAATAAATATACCATATTTATTCGCTAATATGAATAAATATAGGCGAAAACCTATATTTAAGAGTTATCGCTAGGGGTAATAGATTTAGTCCTACTTGACCCGCCGCTTGGGTAGCGAGCGTTTATATTCAGAAGGGGTTTATATAAAACAAGCATTGCAACAAGGACTATACCAGCGCTTGGACCAATATAGATAAGCTGATAAATAAGAGAATCGATGAAATTAAGACCATAGAGGAATATTCCTGATAAAGTAGAGGCCATAGTCCTACAGGCGCAGCCTACTAGTATTCCCACTATTAGGAATATAATTCCTAAAGCGGTGACCTTCTTGTCTTTATTAAAGATCCACTTTCTAAATAGACCAATAATAGCAAGAAGCCCAAAGCCTAATAGGTAATCAAGGGGATAGGTCACTATCCCGTATCCATCAATCATGCAGTCAAGAAGACCGTATATAATCCCTCCAGAGATAAAGCCTCTAATAAATCCTTTACGAAGGGCAATAATAAATATAGGAAGCATCGCTAGAGATATAGACCCCCCGTTAGCGCTTATCTTAATCTTAAAGACAGGAAGATCAAGAATAATAGAGAGGGCCACTAGCATAGCGATTTCAACGATATCAGAAATAGTAAATTGGTTATTAATAAAAATGAACTGGGAGTAGTAGCAAGTAAGGACAATACAGATAAGAGCCACCACAAATGAGTAGGCTCCCATAGACACATCTTTATTACTAACCCCTAAGACCTGGCTAGAAAAATAAGGCGTAAAAAAGAGGAGAACCGCAAGGGCTAAAAAGATGATAAAAAGCGTATAACAGACGTACTTATTTTTATCGAAAAACTGAAGGATTATTGCGGTCAATAATAAAACAAAAACAAGGAGCAAAATGTAAGTAAAAACATTTGAAAAATCCGCAAAAACGACTTCAATTGCTCTATATTGAACATTATTTATCGAAATAAAAGGCCCAAAAAATAAACCCATAAAAAGGACAATTAATCCTAAACTAATAATTGCCTTTTTTGTTTTTTCCATTTAAAAATCCTCCATAAGCGGAGGAGGGTAAAATGAAACGTTTCCCTCCGCTAGCATTACCTAGATCAGGTACGGTCGACCCTAAGAAGGATCCTCTCAGCCAGGTTCACCTAGCTCCCAAAGATTATTATAAAAGCATTTACTTTTTTGTGAAAGAAATATTACTCCAACTTATTGGAGTGAGATGATTATCCACTAGAAATGAATTACACTGAATAAAGTTATTGCAACCAAACCATCCCCCTTTATTAGCGCTTAATGGTGAGGGGTGATGAGCGGTTAAAACCTTATGCTTAGGATTAGTGACATAGGCGGCAAACTTTTTAGCGTACCCGCCCCACAGCATAAATACCATTGGAGTGTCTCTACTGTCTAAAAGCTCCATGACTCTTTTAGTGAACTCTTGATACTCACTCGTGTTATGAGACATGCTCTCCCCTTTTCTTACTGATAGGATGGTGTTTAAAAGGAGAACACCCTGCCTAGCGAGATACTCAAGGTTCCCGCTTGTATAGTCCATAGGAAGAGAAAACTCTTTTTCTATCTCTTTATAGATATTAATAAGGGAAGGAGGAAGCTCCTCTCCATTAGGCACAGAAAAAGCTAGGCCCATTGCCTGGTTATCCCCAATATAGGGGTCTTGACCAATAATAACCACTTTTACCTTATCAAGTGGGGTGAGCTGAAAGGCCTTAAAGATATCCTTTCTAGGGGGCATACACTTATTTTTCTTATATTCTTCATCTAAGAATAGATGAAGTGATTTAGAAAAATCCTCTTCTTTAATGGAAGAGAAAAAGTCGTTCCAGGAGTTAATCCTCTCATAATTCATAATCATATTTTATCATTTTTCTAATAAATATTTATTAGAGAATTAGAAATTAATGATAAATTCGAGTATTATATCTATATGCACATTATTTACTTCACCACGGCAATTGATAAAGATGACTATGATGCTTATCTAAAAGAATGGAATATTGGAATAAACTCTAAAGGCCAAGTTTTTCATGATAAGCTCATTAGATGCCTCGCTACTAAGAACAAAGTGACTGTCGTGTCATTTAGACCTTTCTCTCGTCAGCATGTCTCTGAGAAGCGATTAAAGGGCGATTATAAGATAATTAGAAATGTCCACTACTGCTACTTACCGGTCATGAGAAATACTCTTAAAAGATCTTTATGCTACCGATATGAATCATATAAAGTTGTAAGGAAAATTAAAAAGGATAAAGAGAGTATAATTGTTACCGATACAATTAATCCTAGCGTAGTTAGAAACGCAAAAAGAGCCGCTAAAAAAAGTCATCTTAAAATAGTGGGAATAGCAAGAACTACTCCTAGTGGAATAAATAACACTACTAAGTCATTTACAGTAAATCTACTTGAGGAATGCAGTGATTTTGATGGTTATATCTGCTGCACAGAAGATCTTAATTCCCTCTTTAATAAAAATGGTAAACCTTCATATATCCTTCCCGGTTTAGTGGAAGATAAGGACCCCGTGATTACGAAAATAGATGAGAAATACATCTATTATAATGGCACTCTTGATCCTAAACATGGAGTGGATAATCTTATTGATGCGTATAAGAGCCTTGATAAAAAGAAAGCCAAACTCTATATCTCAGGATATGGAGAAAACAAAGAGTTTTTAGATAAGATCAGTGACGTCGAGGGGATTAAATACCTTGGCTGTCTCACTCAAAGAGAAACCGAAAATTACATCTATAACGCTTTAATAAATATTAACGTTAGACCATTTACTGAGGACTATGAACGCTACTCCGTTCCCTTTAAAGTTCTCGACTATATAAATGCGGGTAATCTTACGATATCCACGAAAAATAATAAACTTCAGAAATACTTTAAAAACGAAGTTATCTGGCTTAAGAGTAATGAAGTCAAAGAAATAGCAGCGCAGCTTGATAAAGCCCTCTCTTTAACTAAGGCGGATATAAAAACCTTCGCCTCGGTTGGAAAGGAGAAAGCGCATAATTTATTTGCTTTAAAGCCGAATAGCGAAGGCCTTGTAGGTTTTCTTAAAGATGTATTAAATAATAAAACTAGTAATTAAATTTATTCCCCTGGTTCTACAGTAGGCGAAACAATCTTAGGATTGCCAGTTTCTTCATCATATTCCCAGTACCCACTGATATCAGTGAGATGATCTTCATATTCAATGAGAGTGCCGTCTTCATCATATTCTGCATAGACATATAGCTCACATGTATCATCAAAGAAATCAGTGTCAATAGACGAAGAATTAATCTGTCCGTTCAGACTGGACTCAGTTCTTTCTTCGTAGATCTTAAGCTTATCGGTGTGATTTTCATCAGTTTCATTAGCAAAAGCACCGCTATAAATTCTATTAACTGTCGAAGGAATAATAATGCTTTCTAGGGACACTACTCCATCATAAGCACCGCCATAAATAAGCGTGGTGGAACCTGATATACCAGCCTCAGTAAGGCTAGAGCATCCTCTAAATGTATTTGCGTAGATAATGTTAACTTTCGTATTACTTAGGTCAAACGAGGTAAGGCTAGAGCAGCCGTCAAAACTACTCGCTCCAAGGGTGTCAAGAGTGGTAGGAACATGGTCAATAGTGGTTAGACTTGTGTCTCCAGAGAAACATCCTTCACCAATAGTATTAGTGTAGTCAGCGCCGCTTGCGCTTGTCTCAAATGTAACTGACTCTAAGGACGTCGCATTTGCAAAGTTATACTGTCCAAGCGTTCCTACTCCGTACGGAATAGTCGCGGATTTAACCGCGGTATTTTCAAAGGCATGCCCTCTTACTGAACCATTCGCGTTATTAAGGGAGGTAAGAGTAACAGGGAAATGAAGCTCGCCGTCATCTCCAGTGACCACTCCATCTTTATCATAGAGGTGTATCGTGGAGAAGTTAGGAGAATCATAGAACGAGTAGGCGCATATAGAGACCACTCCATCATCAGTGTAGACAGGCTCAATTTCTTCATACTCAGTATCATATTCTTCATCAACATAAGTAACAGTGTGATAATCGGTAATATGAGATGTTCCAGTGGTGTTATTATAGAGACTAATCTCCGTGAGATTAGGACAATCAGAGAAAACATAGTCTCTTATTTGAATGACGCCTTTAGGAACAGTAAAATCGGTAATAGCAGTTCCTCTAAAGGCCGCTGTGCCAATATAGCCAATAACATCTTCATCAACAAATTCAAAATTAGTGAGATTAGTGCAGCCGTCAAAAACATAGTTTTCAATTCTTCCGATTCCGTCTTCTGCTGCGGGATAAAGAATACTAGTCACACCGCTGCAGTTTTGGAATGCGCCCTCACCAATCGAGCTAAGGAAGGATAAATCTGTAGGTATTTTAGTGGGTGTATCTTTAAAAGCGTAAGCCCCAATCTCATTCACATGAGTGGGGATATCAGCGTTTTCTAGGCTCGTACAGCCGCTAAAGGCATACTCTTCAATCACTTCAATATTGGAAGGGAAATCAATTTCTTTTAGATTAGTGCAGTCCGCAAAGCCGTATGCTGGAACGCTATCAAGATAGTCTGGCATTTCAACATATAGGAGCTTTTCATTACTATTAAAGACGCCGTTCATCCATATTTCAGGAACTTCCATTCCCTCAGCGTGAATATCTCTAAAATAGTAGGTCTTGCAGTCTTTAAATTCATCAGGAATAGAAGAGTTCTCATCATTAACTAAAATGGAATTATCTTCAAAGTAATCAAGTCCCACTTTAATAAGAATATTATTAACCTGAGAGATACCTTCATTAGGTAAATCCTCTAGGAATTTAGTGCCGTCAAAGGCATAAGCACCAACTGAAGTAAGATTATTAGAGAAGGTAATACTTTCAAGGTTTGGACAGTTATAGAAAGCTCTTGTTCCAATAGTCTCAATGTTATCGCTCATTTTCACTTCTTTAAGTTCATCAGCGCCTGCAAAAGCTTCGTCCGCAATAGCGGTTACTCTCATGCCCTTAACTTTTCGGGGAACCCAAAGCTTTTCAGGATAATCTTCATTAACATTAAGTCTTACAAGGGTTGCGGTATCCTCTCCAAGGTTATAGGAGAAAGTGAAATAGCTAATCGTGGAATAGTCAAGAAGCCAGTCAGACGCTAAGAAGTAATAGAGAACACCTAAAACAACAAGGAAAGCACCAACACAGGATAGTCCTATGATGTATTTTTTCTTTCTAGGAGACATTTTCGTAGTGTCTTGCTCGGCGACAATGTCGTCTTCAACAAAGTGATCAGTACATAAATCTTGTACGTTTCTTGGCATTACACGTTACCTCCTTCTTTTTGTTTTTGCGCTGCTTTTAAAGCGTTTTCTCTATTTAATCTATCTAGCTCTTTCTTATAAAGGACAAATTCTTTTTCATCACATCTTACAAAGTGACCTGGCTCAATCTCACGAAGATAAGGAACATCCTCTCTTGAATAAGAGTGAGATTCAAGCGGGTTATATGTAACAATTTGTTTCTTCTTTTCCACCTGTGGATCAGGAATAGGCACCGCAGTGAGAAGAGACTTAGTATAAGGATGAAGCGGAGCTTCAAAGAGACGGTCCGCCTTTGTTAGCTCCACAATCTTACCGGCGTAAATAACCGCGATTCTATCAGATATATAACGGACCACTGAAAGGTCATGGGCAATAAACAAGACAGTCATATTATTTTCTTGCTGGAAGGTTTTAATTAAGTTAAGGATCTGAGCACGAATTGAAACGTCAAGCGCGGATATCGGCTCATCAGCAATAACAAACTCTGGGTTCATGACCATGCATCGAGCAATACCAATTCTTTGACGCTGTCCGCCGCTAAACTCATGAGGATATCTTGTGAGGAACTCACTACGTAGTCCCACTTTATTCATGATATCTTCCACTTTACGGAGTCTATCTTCTTCATCAGTGTAGAGGTGATTAGCTCTAAGTCCTTCAGAGACGATATAGTCAATATTCGCTCTCTCATTTAAGGAGTCTCCTGGATCTTGGAAGACCATTTGGACTTTAGTCTTAAGAAGTTTTTCTCTTGATTTAGGAATGCCCCCACTGATAGGAACATTATTATAGGTAATTTCACCGCCGCTAACTTCATTAATTCTATTAATGGCTCTACCAATTGTGGTCTTACCAGAGCCCGACTCACCCACAAGGCCAAGAATCTCTCCTCTATTAATATTGAGATTAAGATGCTCCACGACAATTCTTTCTGTAGTGCCCATCTTAAAGGAGATCTTAACATTTCTCATTTTGATGATGGGCTCATCATCAACTTTATTAGCCTCAAAGATATCCTCGCCTTCAGCGGGTACTTTTAAAGTGGACTCATCGGTAGGGATAAAGCCTTCTTTTTCGTTATACTCCGCGATATGCTTATTTAGACGGCGATTTGGCATAGTTATCTCCTTCTTGGTGTGCTAGTTCATCAGCGGCCATCTTCATACGCTCATGAAGCTCCTGAATAATAAGAGGGGGCTCTACTTTAGGAGCGTATGGGCTAAGTAGCCATGTTTTTGCCCAGTGAGTGTCACTTATCTTAAAGATAGGAGGCTCACGGACAAAATCGATATTCATCGCGTATTCACTTCTTGGGGCGAATGCGTCTCCAATAATCTCACCACTAAAAGAAGGAGGATTGCCCTTAATATAGGTAAGGGGTTCATCCTTAGTCCCTAGCTGAGGGAGGGAGCAGAGAAGCGCCCAAGTATAAGGATGCGCTGGATGATAGAAGACATCTTCTATCGTTCCGTATTCTATAATTTGACCGCCATACATGACCGCAAGGTCATCAGCGATATTCGCCACCACGCCAAGGTCATGGGTAATAAAGATGGTGGTCCAACCATATTCTTTTTGTAAATCTTTAATAAGCTGAATAATCTGAGACTGAACCGTAACGTCAAGCGCTGTGGTTGGTTCATCGCAGATTAATATCTCTGGGTTACAGGCAAGCGCTATTGCGATAACCGCACGCTGTCTCATACCTCCAGAGAACTGGAATGGGTAGTCATCATATCTCTCTTCAGGGTGAGGGATTCTCACTCTCCCGAGAAGAGATATCGCTTCCGCTCTGGCTTCTTCTTTTTCCATTCCTCGATGGAGGATTAAGACTTCGCTAATCTGATATCCAATAGAGAGAAGGGGGTTTAAAGAAGTCATTGGGTCTTGGAAGATAGTGGCGATTCTCTTACCGCGGATATTACACCACTGCTCATTAGTAATGAGTTTAGCAAGGTCATAGCCGTGATACATGATAGAGCCGCCATAGATGATGGAGTTAGCTTCAAGCATTCCGGTAAAGGTTTTCGTAAGAACGGATTTACCGGATCCTGATTCACCCACAATGGCAAGGGTTTGACCCTTATAAACATCAAGGTTAATATCACGAATAACGTGGGTCTTTTTGCCACGCACACTAAATCCCACTGAGAGATTACGCACACTCAAAACAACTTCTCTATTAGGGTCAGGGGTAAACTCTTTCATCGCGCCCTTTTCCCAATCGATTTCATTGGATAAGACAGAGGGATTTCTTTTCGCCATATTAACTCCTTTCTATTTAGTTTATCTATGGGTCTTTGGATCACAAGCATCTGACAGCGCCAGTCCAAAGACGAAGAACGACACTGTCAGTAAGACAATCACAACTAATGGCCCAATCAGTAAGTATGGGTGAGACATGAAGGCGGTGCCAGAGGCCGCACTTGTTAAAACTTGTCCTAAAGTGATATCACCCTGAGTCACTTTAAAGGAAAGATTGAAGTAAGAGAGACCCACCTCAGCGGAGATAGCCGCTGGGATAGCGGTGCTCACCGTTGTCACAATAACGCTAATGAGATATGGAAGAAGGTTATGAGTAATCATCTTCCAGTTCTTTGTGCCTAGCGTCTGAGAGGCAATGTTATATTCTCTATCACGAATAATGATGATTTGGTTTCTAACAAAGGAGGCCAGAGAGAGCCAAGAGAATAGCGATAAGACAAGGACCACTATCCAGAAAGCATATTTATCCATATACGGAGCAAAGAACTGCATGAGTAAGATATCGAGAAGAAGCTCTGGAATATTATAGATGAAGTTACGAATCTCAATCATAATTGGATCAAGCCACTTAAAGTAGCCCCAAGCCGCTCCAATTAAAATGCCAAGGACAATCTCAATAAGAGCGCACGTCACACCTACAAGAAGGGATAGCCTAGTTCCAATCCAGACACAGCTCCACATATCGTGTCCTTCAAACCAGCCCATGTTATTACCGCATAGTCCAAACCAGTAGTCTTTAGTAGGGCCTAGATATCCTCCGTTAGCGGTCAGTTCATCAAGGAACCTTTCGCCGTGGTCCCAAAGACCACCGACATAATTAAGAGGATTATAGAAGTGAATCATTGGACCAAAGATAGCAAAGAAGATAACAATCAAAAGAAGGATAAGGCAGACAATAGCGGCGGGCTTTCTAAAGAGTTCCGCAAACACCATTCTCCAGTAGGAGTAAGGAGCGGAATCAAGCTTTTCAAGGTTCTCATCGTTAGTGCCGACCACCTTAAATAAGTCATCAAGGTTAGCGTTAATTGTTCCTTCCGCACTCACGGAGTTAACCTTTCTTGGGTCAGACTCAAAAGTGGAGAATAAATCTTCTTCAGTAAAGGTAGAGCCGTTTAGGATAACTTCCGTGGTTTTCTTTTTCTTTTTATCCTTATGGGTTCTCTTATATTTACGGTATTCTCTGCCTTTTGGCTCACCGATAACTAGCTCGGTGTCCTTTACGTTTTTAGAGACTGGTTTAGCGTCCGCTTTGTTTTCACTCGTGGGGGCATTAGTCTCTTCACTTATTACCTCGGAAGAGAATAGTTCGTCTTTATTTTCATTTTCATCATCAAGCATAACTACTCACCTCCTTAGTCCTTAGTAAAGCTAATACGAGGATCCGCCAGAGCGGTGCAGACATCGCCTAAAATATAGGAGATGATAGACAGGAGTGCCGATACGATAATGATACCGCTCAGCAGCGAGGAGTTATTCGAGTTAACCGATATCATAACCGCCTGTCCTATTCCAGGTATGTTATAAATGTTTTCAATATAGTATGTTCCAAGTAAAGCGCTAATAATCGCCGTAGGGAACGTTCTAATAAGAGGAACAATTGCGTTTCTTAAAACGTGAATCCACATAATACGACGCTCGCTAAGACCCTTAGATCTCGCAAACTTCACGTAGTCAGAATTAAACTGGTCAAGCATATAACGTCTGACCCATAAGCCTATACCCGCCATACCGGTAAAGCCAAGTGTCAGAATTGCCGGCAGCCAACTTGCAAAGTTGCCTTCAATATATCTCATAGGCAGGCCAAGCCACCCACAGAATATCGCCATCCAGACGTAGTAATAGGCAATTCCTGGGATAGCGTCAACGGATATAATATACGCCCTTCCTATACGGTCAAAAATACCATTTTGGTAACGTGCCATCAGTATACCAAAGGGGTATCCCAGTCCCATTTCCACTACGACCGCAATTATCCCGATAGAGAATGAGACTCCCATACGAGGCATCATATAATCAATAACAAAGCTTCCATCTGTAGTGCCACTTAATTTATAGATACGACCAAAGTCAAAGATAAAGGTTCGACAAGACTGAATGGTATACATTCCTAGTGTCGTGTCAATATCAGTTATACAGAGCGTTTTAGGCACAGGAATGATGGCATAGAAGAATTTACCAAGCTGCTGAATAGTCGAGCCAGAGAAACCCATATTATCTTTCCAGTTATTACATTTAAGGTTATACACTTCAGTGGAAATCTTAGGGTTAAAGAATAAGTCCTGACAGGTGTTATCTGGAGGAGTGGCAAGTCTAATTAAAAAGAAGGTCACAAGTATCGCTAAGACAAAGGATATCAAACCGGATGCGAGCCTTCTAAAGGAATAGAACATCAAAGGGTGAGCAAATATCTTCTGCATCTTAGGGGTTTCCGCAAAGATAACCTGTCTTTTGATAAGGACACAGAAAATGATAAAAGCAATGATCAAACCAATAATTGTATAGCCAACAATATAAGTCGTCATCTTTATCCTTCTCCTTTCCCTTAAAAGATAAATGCCCTAACCCTAAAATAATCTATTAAATTGTAATTAATTATTTTTTTATTTAAGGAGGTTTTATACGCCTACGGCACGCATAGGCAAACTCGCCTACGCGTGCCTGCGTATATGTTTATGTGTGTATAGATTTATAAACTTTAAATAACTATGTTATTTATTATTTATAGATGTTCATGGAAGAAGTAACTTCGGCTGCCGCAGCATCGTAGTTAGCCTTCCACTGCTGACGTGTAGCCGCTGTTGGAGTGTCCTCTAACACGTAGAGACCAACCATACGGCCTTCACTAATACCGAAGGAGCAGATAGGCATCTCATAGGTAGCGGTTCTACCAACAGAGAGGATCCATCCTTGGCTATCGTTATAGATAGGCTTAGAGAGTCCAAGGGTATTACAGAGTAAGTACTCAGCTTCAGCATACTTCGCAAATCTCTCAGCCTTATCGTTTAAAGCGGTTCCCGCTTCGACAAGCTCAGTGTACTCTTCGAGTAAGTTACTCCAGACAAGAGTATTTTCATCTTCAAGATGGAAGCTATCCACAACTGGTTCACCAACGAATGGATAGACAGATGACCAGTCACCACCAATAGTGAAGGTGTTGAGATAAGTTAATGGATCAGCATAGTCAGCTCCCCAGCCCCAGTAAGCGAAGAAGTCACCACAGCCGTATCGACCAGTTCTAGCTTCAGTAGAGGATTCCACTTGATCGGTCTTATAGACCCACATCCAGATCTTGCTGTTCTCATTAGTAACATCAACTGGGTCTCCAGTGCCATTCTCCTTATAGCTTAAAACTCTTTTGGTGGTTGGATCAGTCTCTACACTCGCCATTTCAGCATCAGAGAGACCGTTGAGCCACTGGTTCATTTCATTAATGACCTGAGTGCCAGTCTCATCTCTCTTAGAGTCATACCAGTTATCGAAGTAAGAGACATGAATTGGGAGAGTAATTTCGCCGGTTTGACCAGAGGCAAGAGTGCCATTTGTTTCATCTTCACCAACAGGAAGTCCGCTTCCACCACTTCCAACAGCGGTGTTATAAGCAGTGATAGCAGTTTTAGCGGCATCCACTTTTGGCTCAATACTGCCTGCGGTAGGAACAGAGAGGATAGTTCCATCATCTCTATAGCCGTACTGACCAGCTTCGAGTAATTCTTCAGCCTCTTCAAACTCAATGTTTTCGCCAGTGGCATAGGCCTGGGTGTAGTAATAACCACAGTAGTCTCTATTTTCATCATCAACGGCAAGTCCTACTGGAGTGTAGGTGTGTTTCGCTCTAGACTCACGGACAATTGGGTCAGTGGAAACTTGGGTTAACCAAGTATCAACATCAAAGGACTCAAGAAGCGCTTGTCTAACCTCTTGGATAGAGAGCGCTTTCGCAGTGTTCATGACATCATCGAAGCTAGTCGCAGAGCAGTAGTCTGCAATAGCCATAGAGCCGTCTTCATTAGCGTCAATACCAGTGCCGGTTGTAAAATCACCTGGTTTTCCAACAGAGACATCAAGATCACGTCCAGGAACAACTTCACAGTCAATGAGAGTTCCAATGGTTGTGGAGAATCTAGAGTAAGTCATTTCGTTATGAGGATCTTCAACGGTTCCTAGTCCGTCCTCACCTAAGACATAATCTTTCCATCCCTCAGTATCATTAGAGTTAAGAGTGAAGCTATCAACTTGGTCTTCAGTGAACCAGAGTCTTGTAGCGTTATAATCATAATCCTCTGGGAGACAGACATAATTAATAGTCTCTAGATGGACAACATCCTTATTCCAATACTCTGGGTTCGCTGTGAAGGTAATACCAGATGTACCTTTATCTTTGGTAAAGAGGTATGGTCCACAGTAGAGGATGTTTTTAGCGTTGCTACCAAATTTACCAGCGCCGACATCATTATAGAAGTTCTCATTAAGAGGAATACCCACAGCATAGTTTAGTGAAGATGGGAAGTAGTCAGCACTCTTGAAGAGTTTGAAAGTGACATCTCCGCCGCTCTCACCAGTCTTAGTAGTTGCGGTAACACCAAGACGAGAACCACTAGCGATATCTGGGATATCATCAGCGGTAACAATGGCTAATTCCTCAGAAAGTCCTTCATAGTTAACAATGTACCAGTTAATTGCTTCAGCAATACCAGCGTTTGTGGTAATATCAGCAATCTCATATGGATCAGTGCTATAACCATTAGCAAGGTAATATTGACACATTGTGTAGTAATAGTATTCTGCAGCTCCATCAATGAACATAGTTAATAAATAATAAGTATCAGATCCATTTGAGAAGTCGAGAATAGCTTTAGCAGTAGTCACCCAGTCCTGAGCACTTACATACTGCTCAGTGCCATGATAGGTGTACTGTTTGCCTTTGTTGGTCACCCATTTCACGCCTTCACGAATGTGGAACGTAAACTCAGTGTAGTCCTCATTGTGAGTTGCGTATTCTGCAAGGCCTGGCTGAATAACACCGAATTCATCAGTAGTGATGATACCATCAACGAAGTTAATGATGTAATCTTCGAAGTTAGTAGCTTCAGCTGTTGTGGTGTAGTTAAGAGTGGTGTAGAGAGAAGCCGCGGTTGTCGATGCATTATAAGTATCACGGCCGGTTAAACCAGCGATACCATACTTAGCGGTTGCTTCAATCTCATAGGTCTCATAGCTTGGACCACAAGCAGATAGGGTTGCAACTAGGGCAAGAATCATAACAGATTTTGCTTTTCCTAATTTCATAGTTTTCTCCTTTCTAAAAAGTTTCAATCATAAATGATTGCTTGATAGGATACTACAAACAAAAAATTAAGACAATAGAAAAATTACATTTTTTTAATTTTTTTTCATGTCTCAAAACACTAAAAAATAAGGATTTTTATGATTATAGAAATGGGTAATGACCCATAAATGGATAGCAGATTTCAATCACTATAAAAGCGATAAGCACTACCGCAGCGGCAAAAAACCAAGGGAGACGCCTGCTCCAAAGAAGAGTCTTTTCTTCCTCTGGAAGCTCTCCGTCCCAGTTCTTTTGGTCTTTTCTATATTTAGCGCTTTTTATATCTCCCCACAGATATCCTATAAAGAAATAGCCCACCGCAAAGATACCGAGTAGATATGGATAGAAAGCCGCTCCCATATTAAGAGAGGGAATATAGCTAAGCCCAATGAATAAAGCGGGCACTCCTAGACCAATCACTGATAAGATAGCGGCCCCGATATATATTCTTTTGTTTTTAAGTGCTTCTTTCATAGTAAATCAATAATAGCAAATTTCTAGGTAAATACATAAAGAAAAAAGCGCCTATGCGCTTATTTGTTTATTATTAAGCTATTAATTCTAAGTTAGATATCAGTGTCGATGTCACTATCCTCTTCAAAGAGATAAGCTTCTTCTTCGTCCTCAACAAAGGGATCTTCATCATCTACGATTTCTTCGTAGATGGAAAAGATTTCTAGCTCTTCCTCATATGAGTCGGTGTCAATTAGACTTACTTTAGTGTCATCGTCGTCCATAGCCTTATACTATCACTATAAAGAGTGAGGAAGTTATTTCTTTTTATTTTTTTATTATGACAGTGTAAAGGACAGTTATCATTAATATCAGGATATTAACATTGATTTTGTTTTTAGAGCAAAAGCCACTATAATTTAGGTAATGGCCAAAGAAACAAACTTACAGGAAAATATCGCTCATAACTTAGTCTACTATAGGAAAAGCTATGGACTTACTCAGCTTGAACTTGCAGAGAAATTATCTTATACAGATAAATCTGTATCAAAATGGGAAAGAGGGGAATCTGTCCCTGATATTTTTGTTTTAAAAGCCCTTGCTGATCTCTACGGCATAAAAGTGGACGATTTCTACCGGGATAAACCAAAAAAGCTCCATAATAGACAGGTGAGAAGAAGACTAGTAGCCGCTTTATTATCTATAGCGGCGATATGGGTAGTCGCTACTGTTATATACACGGTTATCATGGTGCTCTACGATGGGGGAAATATTGCTGAGAATGTCTGGCTCGTCTTCCTTTGGGCAATAGTGGCCTCCGCAATTGTGGGGGATGTGTTTACTTTCTTCTATGAGAAAAGGTTTATCTATCTCATTTCACTAACTATCTTTATTTGGTCATTAGCGGTCGCAATTTTCTTCACCGTTAATCAATGTTATGGACAACACCCTAAGTATATGTGGCTTGTCTTTATTGTGGCGATTCCGCTTCAAGTACTAGCGACACTACAGTATCTACTCAGGTGGTCATTCGTTAACTTTACTGATAATCTTACAGAAAACTTTAAAAGGCGAAGAACCACAAGAAAAAATCCTGAGGAAACAAGTAAGTCCCCTCAGGATGACTCTCATAGTGAGAACGGCCCGTAAGGGCTATTTCTTTTTCCACGTGACATCTTCACTATTCACAAATAAAATCCCAAGTGTTTTTGGTCCGCAGTGGGTGGCAATAGTGGCCCCCGCGACTGTGTAATAGATGTGCTTAAATCCTCGATTTTCGAGGATTTTCACTGCCTTCTCTTTCATCTCAGCGGGGAGATCCTCACTCGAGGAGGTAATAAACACTCTCTCTAGATCTGGACTAGGGAAGAGAGATAAAACATCATTTACATAGCTTTCAATAATCTTTTCATCTTTACCCCTATACTTATTTTTAGAGTGCATTTCTCCATCCTCTAAAACAATCTGGGGTTTAATTTGAAGAACACTAGCGATAGCCATGGTTATGCCGTTACATCTCCCGCCTTTATATAGATATGTAAGGGTATTTACGACAAAGCTAACGCATAGTCTTTTTTTATACTCATCTAAGTAGGAGGCAATCTCTTGAGCATTACTAGCGCCCTCCTTTACAAGGTCACTAGCTTTCAGAGCGAGTAGACCAATCCCAGTAGAGAGGGAGAGTGAGTCAATAACCCTAACTCTTCCATTAAACTGTTTACTCGCCTCTAAGGCATTAAAGTAGGTCCCACTACTCTTAGAGGTAAATGAGATATGAACTATCTCATCATACTTCTCTAGAAGACTAGAAAAGTAAGAAATAAATTCTGAAACATTTATGGCGCAGGTTCTTGGAAGGTTTCCGCTTTCTTCGTAGAAGCGATAGACATCACTAGCGGTGATATCAATCCCGTCAAGCTTAGCTTCTTCCCCCATGATGACACTAGAGTGAATGATATTAATATCATATTCCTTAATTAAGTCTTCACTAAGGTCACTAAATGTTTCAGCGCTGATACCTATTTTCACGGTAAATAAAAAAGCTCCTTTCTGGTCAGCGATATCATTATATCGGTTATGGGAGCTTTTTCCTAACTAAATATATAAAATATTTACCTATATTTCTTTTTGGTGGAGCCGGCGGTATCGAAACCGCGTCCGGCACTACTTCCCCCTTAGCATCTACAGCTTAGATGAAACGAGTGGTTTAACTCCTCTATAAGGGTTTCATCACCTATAGGGAGCGAGACTGCCAAGTGATCTCGATGGGACTAGCAGTCATCATCCCATCAAAGTCTTTTATTATGACGCCCTTCTATCTCATAAAGACATAAAGAGATAGAGAACGAGTCGCTTTAAGCTAATTAAGCAGCGGCTAAGACGGAAGCACGAGGAGTGCTTCTCATGTAACTGTTGTCAGTTCGTTTAGGACTAATGATTACGTCATCACTCGGCTGCCACTAAAGGCTAAATAGTACCGTCGAATCCATTCGACCCCATATTTAGTAAGTATATAATAACACACTTCCCCTTTCACTACATACAAATAATATTTGTAAAAACTTAGGATTTCTCATAAAATAATCACTTAGGACTAGCAATGAAAGATAGCACTAAAACTACACTTAAAAATGTCTTTGGATCGTTAATTAGAAATAACTATGCAATAGAATGTGGAAAGACCCTTCCGTGGTGGTCCGCTTTAATTGTGTTTATTTTAGGAGTGTTCCTCCCTGTTATTCCAACGATGGTCTATATAGGAACGGGATATGGCTCCTCTTTTCTTGATAGCTATTCATACGGCTTTGAAGAGCATCTCACCTATCTTATGAATACACTTCACTACGGAGATGAAGATGGGAATAACAAATACGAGTTTAAGATTGAAAATAGCGCAGCCGACGGTAACGTCATGATAGCGTATAGAGACGGAGTGAGAATGAGTAATCTCACCAGTGATGAATTTGACGATCTCGTTCCAATTGCCGCTTATGTAGATCAATCTGATACATATAAGAATAACTATGATTTATTAGTGTATTACACTAATAGAAGTAATACATCCTCTCCGTCTATCTCCGATATGATTGGTTATCTTAACTGTGAGTCAAGTGATCCCGGACCAGTGTATCTATGGGGAAGCGAGACTCAGGAGAGAACCACAGCGGATGCGGTGGATGAATCAAATGCCGTTAATGGAACGGACTATCACTACTACCGTCCATCTTATATTATCTTCTCAAGAGATTATGTCTACGTGAATATCGTGACCCCCACTAAAGATAATATCGATACCTATCAGTCTTTTACGGGTAACTGGGCCCATCACGCTGAAGGGATAGACGTAGTAAGCGATTATCTAACCACGACTGTCCCGCAGTCATCTCTCTCTAACTTAGACCTAACTAGCATGAGTAACGTCACCCTAAATGATGACGGGACCGCCACAATAAGCGCGGCTAGTACGCCAGAAGAGCTAGATATGATGATGAAGTGCACGGCGTATCTAGATGGCACAAGGGCTAACTGGAAAGTATGCTTTGATGACGCTTATATTTCAGGAAGAAATACTAGCCTTCTCTACTCAACACTTATATATGAAGCTATCTATATAGCCCTATCTCTCTTCATGGGACTTCTTATCTATCTCCTTACTAGAGGAAAGAAGAACTACTATCGTTATCTTAGAGCGACGACCTGTCAAAAGATCAATGCTTGGGCGGCGCTTTCTCCTGGAATCCTTGGTATGCTGATAGGTTTCTTTGCCCCTAACTATGTCGTAGTCTTCTATGTCATCTTCCTCGGACTCAGGACGATGTGGATGGCGATGATGCAGCTGCGTCAGAAATAAAACTAAATATAAAAACATCACCCTTTTGGGTGATCTTTTTACTTTTATTAATCTCCGTAGTCACTACCCCGGGATTTATCTTCAACGTATATCTTAAGGGGGTCGGTTATATCGTAGATTTCAAGAAGGATATACTCGTCCACGTCGATATCAGTTTGAGGATATTCATAGGAAGCGGTAAAGATAACTTTCTTATTCTTTTTAATTATCTCAATCATTCTCTCCATAATACGAGGGAAGTCTTCTCCTCTAAACTCTTTAAAACCCATGAGCTGAGTGTAAAAACCGGGCTCAATATAAAACCTTTCTCCACTAGGAAGCTGGTATAATGTGGAGAAGGGGTTAGCCTTATCCTCAATAATTTGATATTCACTAAACTCAGGATATGTCATTTATGATAAACCTCATGGTTATGTATCTTATAGGAGCGGTAGACCTGCTCAAGGAATATAAGAGCGCTCATATCATGAAGGAAGGTAAACCTTGATAAAGAGAGGGAGTCATCCGCTCTATCTCTAGCTTCACTAGAAAGGCCGTATGAGCCTCCAATAACAAAGGTAACACTATTATACTGCTCAAGCTTAGAGTAGAGGTATTCACTAAACTCCTCTGATGAATATTCCTTTTTATTTAGATCAAGAGCGATTACGTATCTATCTCCTTTTACTTCTTTTAGGATTCTCTCTCCCTCTAACTTTTTGCATTTATCTATCTCGTATGGGTCAGATGGACTTAGGATACTTTCCTCTTTAAGCTCCACAAAAGAGATATCAATATGAGGGGAGATTCTCTTTATGTATTCATCTATTCCTTCCCTTAGATACTTATCTTTTACTTTGCCCACTTTAACAAGTTTAATCTTCATCTCCACCTCGAAGGGGCTCTCTCTGCTTAGCGCATCTTAATATATATTTATTAATATTTATATGCCTACGTATAAATATCTTATGATACGCTTTTAGGGCTAGCTCAGGGGTATTACACTCCTCAGATATATGAGCGAGGATTATCTCTTTAGTGTGGGGCCCCACTGTGTCCGCGGCAATAAAAGCGCTATCTTCATTACAGAGGTGACCATCATCCGCTTCTATTCTATCTTTTAGCGCTCTACTTCTTTTTGATCTTTCAAGCATTCCGATATCGTGATTAGACTCTAAAATGAGATAAGTTGGATCTTTGATATATGGAAGGTTATCTTCCACAAAAGAGCCGGTATCAGTAAGATACACTAATTTAGATTCTTTTCCTTTTACGATATACCCACATCCATAAATAGAGTCATGTACTGTCCTAATTGGAGTGATAGTAAGCTCCCCAATAGTAACATCTTCATACATATTGATTATGTGATAGCTTTCTCTATCTATTGCGTTTCTTACCGCATAAACCTTAGAATCTGGGATACTCTTATAGTAGACATAATGGTCAGAGTGATCATGCGTATAAAAAAACGCATCGATATCCTCAAGCGATAGATTATATTCTTTTAGTTCATCTGTTATTCTTGATAAGGCTATGCCCGTATCAATAAGGATAGCACTCTCCCCTTCTTTTATAAGAAGGGAATTACCTTTACTTCCAGAGGCAATAAGAGAAAAGAGCATGACTAATCCTCTCCATAAGGATTAGTCTTTCTTACTTCCTCCATACGCTCCTCAACCTCTTTAGAGGCGGGCTGGAATTTACCATAGTTCTTAGAGAAGAAGAGATGGACCGTTCCGGTTTCACCGTTTCTATTTTTTGCGACGATTAAATCGGTATATGACATTCCTGGAGGGAGACCCTGGTTATAAGACTCAGCATCGTTATCGCCTTTTTTACTAGTTGAGCGGTCATAGTAGTCAGAGCGGTAAAGGAACATAACAACATCAGCGTCTTGCTCAATCGCGCCGCTTTCACGAAGATCAGAGAGCTGTGGCCTATGGTCTCTTCCTCTATCATCAACGCTACGGTTGAGCTGGCAGATTAGTATAATTGGAACATGCATCTCTCGGGCAAGATTTTTAACCGCTAGGGACGCTTTTCTCACTTCTTCCTGTCTATTATCACTACTACGGGTGGTTTTATCGGGAGCAATAAGACCAAGATAATCAATCACAATGAGATCTAGGTTAGGATCAGAAGCCTTTAGCTTCTTCGCTTTATTTTCGATTTCTGACATTCTCTGACCTGGAGTGTCATCGATATAGATAGGAGCGTTTGCGACAGCGTTAAGGCTCGCGTAGACCTTATTCCTATCGTTAGTATTTAATTTCGCAGCGTTATTGATGTCGGTTAGATTAACATGGGAATCAGAGGCCACTAAACGACGAACTAATTGTTTCTTATCCATCTCTAGGGAAAAGATAGCAACGCTTACTTTACCGATCGTAGCGGCGTTATAAGCAAAATTAAGAGCAAGAGCGGTTTTACCCATCGATGGACGAGCGCCTATTATGGTTACTTCACTATCTTTAAAGCCTTGAGTGAGTTTATTGAGACTCTTAAAGCCGGTATTCACTCCAATGACATCCTCATCCGCTTGCACGCTATTCTCAAGGGAGATGATTTCCTTTTGAACTTCATTAGCGATTTCACTAGCGCTTGAGAAGTAGGGAGAGGTTCTCTTTTCCGCGGCATTACGGATTTCTTTCTCGCTATCGGCAATAAAGATATCAAGATCATCTATTTCTTCCGTTCCAGCGCGGTAGTCTATATCACGGGTAACGGTAAGCATATTTCTAAGAACAGCGTTGTTATTCACAAGGGAGATATTGAAGTCGAGGTTAGCGGTGCTAGTGACGGTGTCGCAGCACTCATTAAGGTAGTCAGGACCTCCTATAGAGTCAAGGACATGGAAACTATCTAGTTTCTCACTTACCGCGTGGAGATCGACATCCACATTATCCTCGTTAAGAAGATAGATAGCGCGGTATATTTGTTGGTGAGCGGTTTGATAGAAATCGGATTCTTGAAGCGATGATAAAACAGTAAGCAAAGAAGCCTTAGAGAGCATACACGCTCCAAGGACAAACATCTCCGCCCCATCAGAGTGAGGGAGGTGGGTTGGGTCATAATTAACTTCACTTCTACTTCTTGGCATAACTATTATTCTCCTTTGACATTCACTGTAATGATTCCGATTACATCCTTATCAAGCTCTATCCTTAGCTTACTAACTCCGAAGGTATTTATATTGCCTTTGTCTATAAATTTACGCTTATCTATTTCGACTCCAAATTGCTCTTTAAGAGCCTCCTCTATTTGCTTAAGAGAGATAGAGCCAAACATTTTCTCTCCACTACCTTTAGCGGAAAACTCCACGACGATATTTTCAAGTTTTTGCTGGGTTTCTACAGCGTTTTTATGAAAATCATCTGCTTTTTGCTTTCTTTCTTCCTGCTGGGCCCCGAGGATTTCCATGCTCTTTTCACTCTTTTGAACAGCGAGGTGATTAGGGATTAGATAGTTAGAGGCATAGCCATTAGTGACACTGACAACTTGATCTTTTTTACCCACTCCCTTAACGTCTTTAAGAAGGATTACTTCCATCAGTCATCCTCCTCATATCCGTTAGCACTTCCTCTTCCTTTCTGAGGAGTTCTAATGACATTGATATTAGTTTCAAGAACATTAGTGAGTCTTTCCACAACATCCTCAATTGTGCCCTTAGTAAATGTTGCGGCGGCGCTTGAGAAATGACCTCCTCCACCGAGCTTTTCAGCGACATACTGAACATTAATAGTGCCGTCACTTCTAGCGCTCATTCTAATCTCTTTATCGCTCACTTTCCCGATGATGAAGACAGCGTGATTCCCTTTCATCGTGAGACACTGATCCGCGGCTTTTGCGAGAGTGGCTATCTCATATATCATATTTGGCTCGCCTGTAGCGTATACCACGCCTGGAACAGGGGTCTTTAGGTTAGACATAAGACGAGAGATAACAGAGAACTCTTCGTAGTCATCTTTAAGGAAATCATCCGCTTCCCCATTATCCGCTCCATACTCTTTAAGAATAGAGCAGGCGTCAAAGGTAAGTAGACCTGTTTTCTTAGACTTAAAGTATCTAGTGTCAAGGAAGATACCGCTTAGCATAATCGTAGCCCATAGACTTGGAAGCTCAACTCTTGGGGAGAGCGAGCAATACTTAATCATCTCCGCGACAATCTCGCAGCTTGAAGAAGCGCTAGAGTCAATCTCGCTTAAAACAGGGGAATCAATAATATCTTCTGATCTTCTGTGGTGATCAATAACCACAATCTTAGAGGCAGCATCCACAAGAGGGGGATGAAGGACAAGCGATGGGGAGTGGACATCCATAACCACAAGTAGGCTATCGGTGTCAAGCTCTTCCATGGCCTCTTTAGGAGTCACCACTAGGTTAGCGAGGTCATCACGGGAGAAGCAGGAATTAATAACCGCTTTTGTCTTTTGCTCCACAAGTTTATTGTCTATGACAATACTCGCGTCTACGGAGCATCTATCGCATATTGCTTTAATGCCGAGGCACGCTCCAAAAGCGTCGAGGTCTAAAGCGGTGTGGCCCATGATAAAGACTTTACTTCTTCGAGTGCCGTTAATAAGAGTGACAAGAGTGTCCGCAAGAACCCTAGTCTGCACTCTATTACGCTTCTCTTGAACTTCGGTTTTACCGCCATAATATTCAACTTCTTGTCCGTGCTGATTAACAACAACTTGATCTCCGCCTCTACTCATTGCCACTTCTAGGGCTTCATTAGCGAGATCGTTTAATTTTACAAAGTCCTCTTCATATTCATAAGAGAGGCCTTCATAGTTATAGGCTAGACCAATAGAAATAGTAAGAGGGACGTTAGCGACGCTTCCTACTTCTCTTACTGTATCAACGATTGAAAAGCCTTCTGATTTTATCTTTTCATAGGAGTCATAATCGAGAAATAATGAGTAAGTATCATCTTTAATTCTACGAAGTAGAATCCTATTCTTTTTAGAATAGTCGAAGATGATGTTTTTAATACGGGTCACTGTATCATTAAAGTCTTCTTCGCCTCTCACTAGGTCTTGATAGTTATCAATAGAGAGAAGGCCCACTACTGGTCTCTTCTCTAGGCTTCTTTCAAGAGTGGTTTCAAAGTCAGTCTCATCTTTAAATATCCATAGACCCGCTTCCGAAAGATATTTCACATCATAGTTACGAGAGTTAATTAAAATCTTAGTGACTTTATCGGAGGTTGGATTCTCGGTAAGTTCCTTTAGATCTCCATGCCACTCAAGAATATTACTATCAATGATATCGATATGACGATCATTGAATAGTTCATTGGTCCATAGGACCACGAAGTTTTCATCGGTAACCGCAAGCCCTACCTGAGCAAAGTTATAGGCTTCCTGGATATCACTTCCGATTATTTCTGCCGCCTTTAAGTCGGTGGTGGATTTAACTTTACCGATTTTCCACACACAGATCCAAATCACAATAAAATCAAAAACAAAGAGAACAATCGCTCCAATAAGGATATATTCTCCTTTAACAGTATCCGCTATTCCCCAGGTATTAGTGAGATATAAAGCGGTAAAAACCGCAATTAAAACAACCTCAATGAGAGTAATAGTAAAGATGGTAGCCCGTGATCGAATTATTGTCCTGTTCATATTTTTCATTATACAAAAAAATATGAAATATTTATAAAAGTTTTCTTTATAAATAAATCATATTCATGTAAGAAATAGGAACATCCTATTTCTTTTAATTTAGTCCTCAACGAATGGTAAAAGGGCCATAATACGAGCAATCTTAATGGCTTTAGCGAGTTCACGCTGATGCTTCGCGCAGGTGCCGGTGGCTCTACGAGGAGCAATTTTGCCGTTAGGAGTGATGAACATCTTAAGGAGCTCTACATCCTTATAGTCGATATGCTCAATGTTATTCTTTTTGAAATAACAAACTTTTTTGTGTGGTCTTACTTTTTTGTATGATGCCATGATTATATCCTTTCTTTAGAATGGTAAGTCATCATCTGCAAGATCAAGAGTATCAAGAGATGATGAGGAATTATCAGAAGATGCCGCTGGAGTGTCATCAAAGGAAACACTCTCGCCTTCTTCTTGGACAGTGCCTTTAGGATCTAAGAACTGAACACTATCCGCATTGACTTCAAAGGTACTTCCAGGAGTGCCGTCATTTTTCGTAAATTTTCTCTGAACGAGACGGCCTTCCACACCAACAAGGGAACCTTTCTTTGTGTAATTAAATGTAGAATCCGCAGTGTTACCAAAACAAACTACAGGGATAAAAGAAGTGGTTTTGTTGCCATCTTGATCTCTACCCCTGTTTTCCACTGCGATAGTAAAGTTACAAACATTATTTCCAGTGTTGGATTTTCTAAGTTCTGGGTCTTTAGTTAAGCGACCCACTAAGACGATTCGATTAATCATTTTTTACCTCCACTTATTCGTCTTGAAGCAAGACAATATGACGTAGGACGTTTGGATTAATCTTCACTAGACGAGAGAACTCGCTAGTGGCTTTTTCGTCCGCTGTGACATTTAAGACGACATAGTATCCCTGTTTCTCTTTTTTGATCTCATATGCAAGGTCTCTTAGTCCCATACTCTCATCTACTTTATTAACAGTAGCGCCGTTAGAGGTGAGTATTTCAGATAGCTTGTTAATGAGTTCTCCACGAGCTTCTGGATCTAGGTCAGCCTTTAAAATGTACATAATTTCATAATTTCTCATTTGTACAACCTCCCTATGGACTTCGGCTACACTCTATGTGCAGCAGAGAGTAATTATTGCTGACTAGCAATAAAGATTATACCTAAGTCATTATTTAGTGTAAAGGAGAAAAAGACATACATCATAAAGTCTTCCTACTAATATTTATTAGTGGGAAAAATAAAAAATGTGCAAAAAATATTTAACATTTATTTTCTTATAAAAAATCCCTCCTAAAAAGGAAGGAATTTAAATCAGAATCACCGCAAAACTGAAATATTTAATCAGAATTAGGTTTCATCGTTGGGAAGAGGATAACTTCTCTAATTGTGGGCTGATTAAGAAGAAGCATAACAAGTCTATCAATTCCAATTCCCACTCCTCCGGTTGGGGGCATGCCGTATTCGAGGGCCTCAACAAAATCGTTATCCATCTCATTGGCTTCTTCATCGCCATGCTTCTTCGCCTCCGCTTGCTGACGGAGTCTTTCCTTTTGATCGATAGGATCATTAAGCTCGGTATAAGCGTTAGCGTATTCTCTGCCGCAAATGAAGAGCTCAAA
>JAJQAM010000009.1:14645-23289 GCA_021203805.1 Coprobacillus sp. | reverse complement strand
CATTAAGCTCGGTATAAGCGTTAGCGTATTCTCTGCCGCAAATGAAGAGCTCAAACCTTTCAACAAAGCGTGGATCTTTAGATTTTCTTGTAAGCGGAGAGGTCTCAATAGGATAGCAGTAGACAAAAGTTGGCTGTATGAGCTCCGGAGCACATAGGGTCTCAAAGAATTCATTCATGATATAGCCAACAGTGTCTTTCTTAGGGTCCACATCAATACCAAACTGATAGGCGAGGCGGTGGGCTTCTTCAAGGCTGGTCACCATCTCGAAATCGATGCCAGTTTTGTCTTTAATAAGGTCATTCATTTTGACCCATCTAAACTTACTCTTAAGATCAATTTTAGCGCCCTGATATTCAATAATATCCGTGCCGTTTATTTCCTTATTGACGTGTTTTACAAGTCCTTCGACGAGTTTTCGCATTCCCGAAAGGTCTGAATAAGCTTCATATATTTCAATTGAAGTAAACTCAGGATTATGGGCGTTATCCATGCCTTCATTTCTAAAAAGACGCCCGATTTCATATACTTTTTCTAAACCACCTACAATTAGGCGCTTTAAATTCAATTCCGTCGCAATTCTTAGATAAAAGTCTTTATCGAGGGTATTGTGATGAGTAACAAATGGACGAGCATTAGCCCCACCTAAAATAGGAGAGAGGATTGAGGTTTCAACCTCAGTGAATCCCTTGTCGTCGAGATAATGCTGAATACTGCGAATAATCTTAGGTCGATACAACGCTACCTTCTTAGAGCCCTCGTTCATAATGAGGTCAAGGTATCTTTTTCTTGTTCTCTCTTCTAGGTCGGTAAGTCCATGATATTTTTCTGGTAATGGATGAAGTGATTTAGTGAGGTGGGTGTACTTACTAACCTTAATGGTAAGTTCACCGGTTTTAGTGCGGGTCACCATGCCTTTTAGGCCGACGATATCCCCGATATCCGCAAGCTTAAAAAGAGAATAGGTCTTCTCCCCAACATTATCCACAGAGATATAGCCCTGCATGTTTCCAGTCACATCTTGAATAGTAATGAATGAGGCTTTGCCCATTCTACGGATAGCCATAATTCTTCCCGCGACAGAAACAGTGATTTTCGCTTTTTCAAGCTGCTCCTCAGTTTTATTACCCGCTAATTTACGAATAT
This sequence comes from Coprobacillus sp., assembly GCA_021203805.1. GTDB lineage: Bacteria > Bacillota_I > Bacilli_A > RFN20 > CAG-826 > JAJQAP01. The sequence goes on along the minus strand of JAJQAM010000009.1, from coordinate 22,143 downwards.
CTTCGCTGTGATGAGTAACTTTATAGGCTTCTCCAAAAGGAGACACACCAAAATCAGAGTACTTCTCAAGTTTCTCTCTGCGTACAATTTCTTGATCGTTTAAGTTTTCTTTTTCGTCTGCCATTATTATGTCCGTGTCTTTAATTATAGTAGGAATTAAAGACTTTTTCGATAATCTTTTATGATTTGCTTTAAATCAGCATAGGTATTTAGGTTAGAAGAGAGGGCGCTTCTTATCTTTTTAGAGTGAGGAACTCCCTCAATAAAGTGAGGAGCAATGCTTCGGTATATTCTCGTTCCCGCTTCCTCGCCTTTATCTTTACATATCATTTTGCCAAGCTTTAAGCAGAGTTTTAACTGCTTTTTCGTAGAAAGGGGTGGAAGCTTCTTCCCGCTTTTAAAGTAGGTATTAATTTGCTTAATTAGATACGGATTACCTAGCCCGCCTCTAGCAATCATAAAGAAGTCTGGGTGGATTAAATTATCTATCTTAATAACATCGTCTAAAGTGAAGATATCTCCGCTTATAACGATGGGCACTGGGCACCATTTCTTTATGTCTTTAAGCTCGTCATAAAGAGGCTTACCAGAGTAGAGCATTGATCTCGTTCTAGCGTGTATTGCAATGAAATCTACTCCTCCAATGACGGCAGCATTAATGACCTCTTTATAGTTTAAATGCTCCATGTCTAGTCCCATTCTTATCTTAATAGATACTGGAATATTACAGGTTTTTTTAATTTCTTGAACGATTTTTTTAATATTTTCAGGATCACTTAATAAAGAACTTCCCGCTCCAGATTTCATAACTTTTGAAACAGGGCAGCCGCAGTTAATATCGATAAAAGCAAAGCGGGGCTCGAGCTCAAGTGCTTTCTTAGCGGCCTGTGCCAAATGGATAGGATCACTACCAAAAAGCTGAAGTCCAAGTGGCCACTCTTTATCGTCAGTTTTTAGATAGGATAGGGTCTCTTCATTATCATAGATTATCCCCATATCAGAGACCATCTCAGTATAAGAAAAGGCAACCTTATACTTCTCCATAAACTTACGGTAAGAGTAAAAGGTATATCCCGCCATCGGGCCAAGGACCACGCGCGATACTTCTTTTCTTTTTTCGATATCTAATTTTTCCATGGTTATATAAAAACCTAGTCCAAAGGACTAGGTAATTATTTAATTTAAGAAACGACTAGGCGTCTCCTTTAGGAGTGTCCTCGTCTTCACTAGTCTCTTCTTTCTTCGTCTTAGTGGAAGAAGACTTAGTGGATGTGGACTTAGAAGAGGTTGTCTTTTTAGCGGTGCTAGTGGAAGTAGGCTTCTTTGCCGCAGAGCTTGACTTCTTAGTCTCGCTCTTTTCCTCACTCTCTTCATTCCCACTTTCAAGAGGCGGGACATAGGAGGATGGAGCGCTTGTGGAATTAATGGTAAACTCTTCACCCGCGATAGGAGAAAGCTGCACTTGTGGCTGCTCCGTTGGAGCGGGGCTAGAGGAACCAGATTTATTCTTTGGTTTTAAGTGCCCTGTGGCAATTAATTCATCAATTTCCTCTGCAGTAATCGTCTCGTTTTCAAGAAGGGTGTTGGCAATAAGGATAACTTGGTCCTTATGTTCTGTAAGAATATCATAGGCTTGTTTGTGGGCTTCATCGATAATCTTTCTAATCTCTTCATCGATCTTTAAAGCGGTCTCTGTGGAGAAGTTTTTCTGAGTATTTGTATAGTCTCTTCCAAGGAAGACAGATCCTGTATCACTCTCATACTGGATAGGTCCAAGAGAAGACATACCAAGTTCAGTCACCATTGAACGAGCGATTTGAGTGGCCACTTCAATATCGTTTTCAGCGCCAGTCGAGATATCATCAAAGAAGATTTCTTCGCTAGTTCTACCTCCCATATAGCCTGCAATACGGGCTTCAAGTTCTCTCTTTGTGAGAATGAAGCGGTCTTCTTCAGGTCCCATACGGACGTGCCCACCTGTATTACCACGTGGGATAATAGTAATCTTCTGCACCTTATCGGAGTACGGGCAGTTAATGCCTACGACTGCGTGGCCGGCTTCATGATAGGCGACAGTCTTTCTCTCTTGCTCTGTTAGAGCACGGCTAGATTTAGCAGGGCCAGCAATTCTACGATCAATGGCCTCATCAATCATCTCGAGAGTAATGCACTCTTTATTTTCACGAACCGCTAGGATAGCGGCCTCGTTCATGATATTTTCAATATCAGCGCCGGAGAAACCAACGGTTCTCTTTGAGAGAGCCTCAAAGTCAACATCAGGAGAAACCTGTTTATTTCTGGAGTGAACTTTAAAGATTTCCTCTCTGCCTTTTCTATCTGGATAGCTAACAGTAATCTTTCTATCGAAACGGCCAGCTCTTAGAAGAGCAGGGTCAAGAACATCATCACGGTTAGTTGCAGCAATAACGATAATTCCAGAGTTATCAGAGAAACCATCCATCTCCACTAAGAGTTGGTTAAGGGTTTGCTCTCTTTCATCGTTACCACCGCCAAGGCCCGCTCCTCTTTGACGTCCCACTGCATCGATTTCATCGATAAAGACGAGACATGGGGCGTTTTGTTTAGCGGTCTTAAACATATCACGTACACGTCCAGCGCCTACACCTACGAACATTTCGACGAAATCAGAACCACTAACGGAATAGAATGGAACACCGGCTTCACCAGCAACAGCTTTGGCAAGAAGGGTTTTACCACATCCTGGAGGTCCCACTAATAGGATACCTTTTGGTAATTTAGCGCCAAACTTGACGTACTTCTTCGGCTCCTTCAGATAGGAAACGATTTCCTCCATCTCATACTTCTCTTCATCGCATCCAGCGACATCAGAGAATCTAACTTTAGATGATGTTTCCTTCCTGGCCCTTGACCGGTTGAACTGCATGGCCTGGTTATTCGATGCATTCATTGACCGTGACATACGGGCAAAGAGCCAGACGAAGATAAGAATTGTAACAAGCATTACAATAATAGTGGGTCCCCATGACTCCCAGAAAGTGGAAGTATAGGCATCGGAGACAGTATAATCAATTTCGCCAGCATTGTGCTTTTCAAGCACAAGATGGGAAATAGTTGTTTGATCAGTTGTCGCAGGGACATTAGTTGTGGAATCTGGGTAATAAGTATACTCAAACTCTTCGTTATAGTATGTTTCCCAGCTGACACGATACACAAAGGATCTAGATGTCGTTGTGGTGGTGGTTTCAGTGTATTTACCTTCAATCACGACGATGGTTTGCTCCTTAGGTGTTTCAGTAATTTCAGTAATACGTCCATCCATAAGATATTGGACGAAAGTATTCGTATCAAGGACAACAGCGGAGCTGCTGCTAGCCACAAAGAACCAGATAAGAAGTCCTATGATTACGACGATGATGATAAAGACAATAATAAAAGAAGAGGAAAATCCACCTTGTCTCTGGCCGTCATTCGAGCCATTACCATTATTATTGCGATTATTTTGATTGTTTTCTGGCATGTAAACCTCCTTTATTAGGTCTATTCACATCGTGTTAATATTCTATACTTTTTTAAATAAATTTAAAAGCGTTTTAGAAAACGGGTCATAGTTTGACATAAAAATTACTAGATTCACTCATGGTAAAATCACTCTGAAAATGAGGGATATAAATTGCCGTTCCATCTCTATTAATGACAATTGGCCACCTATCTCGATACTTAAGCGGCATCTTCCAGTCAATATAGAGGCGGGATACTTTGACTTTAAAGCCACTAATCACAATGACGTCATCAGGCCTAGCATTACGAATAGTTAGGGGGTAGTCATTAGGGCTAGCCGTAAACTTTGTATTGTTAATTAAATCGAAGTGAAAATAGTCAGTGTCAATGACCATTGGGCTATCCACTACAAAGCAATATGATGCTGCCTCGTCTTTAAAGAAACGACACTCTCCATATGACTTTTCAAAGCAAAACTCCCTTAATTTGATGCGAATATTAGGCTTATTGCTAACTAGGGCTTTAAAAATATTTTGAGCGTTTTTCTTAGAAAGAGGATAGTAGATGCCCGCTTCATTAAGGAGCAAAATAAGGGCGTAGTGAAACTCATCCTCGCTTAGAGTAAGAAGCACGCTAGACTTATGAAGATTAAGCAAGCTTAGTCTATTTACTGCCTCTTTTTGAGCCCTATTCTTATCCTCAATTTCAAGGAGTAGCTTATCACGCTCGGCTCTATCAAGTTTTTCCACTACCGTATGACGTAGCTTATTTCTCTTAAGAGAAATATCAAAGTTAGTGACGTCTATGGAGTAGGGGATATTATTAGCGGTCACAATATCTAAAAGCTCTTTTTTAGTGTAGCCAAGAAGAGGCCTTATAACCTGAATGCCTCTATAAGCGGAGCGCTCTTTTAGACCATAAAAATCCACGATAGCCTGCCTATTAGATTGAAGTAAATAAGTCTCAAGTAAATCATCTTCTTGGTGAGCCACTAGAAGCGCGTCATAGCCGTTTTCCTTTATAAGACCCACGAAATAATCATAGCGAATTTGCCGACACGTCCCTTCAATATTTCCGGAAATTGACCCTTTTTCTACTTCGTAAACATGAAAAGAAATGCCGTAGTTTTCGCATACTTTTTTAAGTGACTCCTCTTCCTCATCTGATTCCTCTCGGAGGTGATAATTGACGTGTGCAACATCAAAGCTATACCCCTCATTTTTAAGGAGATAAAAAAGCGCCATCGAGTCAGGGCCAAAGGAGCAGGCAAGAAGGTAATGGCCGTCCTTACTAAGATAGCTAGAAAGATCTTTACTCTTTTCGGACATAACTGACATTCTCCTTACCATTATCGAGGGTCTCAATATGGACGATAAACTCTCTAGTGGAATTCCCTACGAGTAAAGAAATAACATCACCATCTTTAAGGTTTAAAGAAGGCTTGCCTTCTTTACCATTCACTAAAACTTTGCCGTTATCACAAAGCTCTTTAGCGACAGTTCGTCTTTTTAAAATACTACTTTTCTTTAAGAATGCATCTAATCTCATATGTTTACATTTCTCTCTATATTATACACATTGACTAAGGAGCCGAGAATTTTCCTAAGGTCATCAAACCAGCTTTTACTCTTTGTTATCGTCAGAGTGAATATATTTTGCTTATAGCTAATCCTGATATAGCTGAGGTAAGGGAGCATAGCCTCAAAGAGGATTGTCCCTATCCTATCAATGTTTACATAGTCCTCAGAGAGGGTTAATTCTATAATTCCTTCATATTCAGTAAAGGTCTTTACATGAGCGTCGTTTACAAGGAAATCAAGCTCTCTTTTTACAAATAAATACTCAACATTTAAAGGAATTTTGCCGTATATGTCAGCAATTTTAACTTTTAAAGCGTCTAGCTGTTCTTTATTAGAAGCGGATAAGATTTCCTGATATAGCTCTATCTTATCAGCCTCCGAAGCATAGTCGTCTGGGATATATGCATCTAGGGATAAGTTAGGAATAAGCTCGAGCTCTCTGGCCTCTTCCTTTTTCTCCCCCATTCTTTCTTTAACAGTGTCATCAAGTATCTTTAGATACATATCTAGACCAATCGAATCAATAAAACCCGCTTGCTCAGGACCGAGGATATCACCTGCTCCCCTAATCATAAGATCCCTTTGAGCAATCTTATATCCACTTCCTAAAGCAGTGAATTCTTGAAGGGTTTTTAGTCTTTTTCTCGCTTTATCATTTAGCTCTCTATACTCGTTATACATGAGATATGCATAGGAAATCTTATCAGACCTACCCACTCTTCCCTTAATCTGATAAAGCTGAGAAAGTCCGTAGTGATCAGCGTCTTGCACAATGACCATATTAGCATTTGGTATATCAAGACCATTCTCAATAATAGAGGTGGTGACTAAGACATCAATATCGCCGTTATAGAACTTATCCATGACATCTTCGATATCAGGCCTTGCCATCTTGCCGTGGGCCACGGCAATCGATGCGGATGGAACTAGCTCTTTAAGCCTTCTAGCGACATTATAAATAGTCTCAGTATTGTTATGGAGGAAGAAGGTCTGTCCATTTCTAGATAGCTCTCTTTCAATAAGCTCCTTTACTATTTCTTCCTTATAAGGAAGAACAAATGTCTGAATAGGCATCCTTGATTTAGGAGGAGTGGTAATTAAAGAGAGTTGTTTCACCCCTAAAAGGGATATCTGAAGGGTTCTAGGAATAGGGGTAGCGCTTAGCGTTAAGACATCAATATCATTTCTAAGCTCTTTAATCTTTTCTTTCTGCTCCACACCGAAGCGCTGCTCTTCATCGATTATAAGAAGGCCAAGGTTCTTATAAGAGATCTTTTTAGAGAGAGCTTTATGCGTTCCAATAACAAGGTCAACCTTTCCCTCGTTAATGAGCTTAATATTTTTGTTGTTTACACTCTCAGAGTTAAGACGAGAGAGGAGACAGACATGCACTCCATAAGGAGAAAATCTCTCAAGGGCTCTTTCAAAATGCTGCCTCGCAAGAAGCGTTGTTGGGCAGAGTAATAAGACCTGTTTCCCACTTAAAATCGCTTTAAAAGCGGCTCTAAATGCGATTTCTGTCTTCCCAAAGCCAACATCACCGCAGATAATTCTATCCATGACTTTGTCACTTTCCATGTCATCTTTAACTTCTCTAAGACTTCTCTCTTGATCAGGAGTGAGTTCAAATTCAAAATCACTTTCAAACTGTCTTTGAAGTTCGTCGTCTTTTTCAAACTGGAAGCCCTTTATCATTGATCTAGAAACGTTAAGATCTACAAGTCTATCTGCAAGGTCATTGACTCTCTTTTTGATAGCGGCTTTTCTCTTCTCCCAGCTGTCACCATGAAGAGGACTAAGAGCGGGTTTATATCCTTCTTTACCGACGTATTTTCTAACCACTTGAAACTGGGATAGTGGAACATAATAGACTTCATTATTTTTATAGAGAAGTTTTAGGTAGTCTTGGTGCTTACCATCTACTTCAAGAGTAACCATTCCCTCATAAAGAGCGATTCCTTGATATTCATGAACGACATAATCTCCTGGTTCAAGCTCTTCATAGCTTTTTAGGATTGTTCCTTCTCTATATCTAGAAACATATCTATTCGTGGAAGATTTAGCGTTAAAGACTTCTTTGTTAGAAAGATAGATAATCTTTAAGTCATGAGAGATAAACCCAGATGGAATTTCATAGACCTGAATGCCCACCATGCCGTCAGAAGGAAGAGCAAAATCTGAGACTTCTTCATAGGGCACCTCTGCGGTTTCAAATATCTTTGAGAGGAGTTTTGCATCGCTTTTTGAAGAAAGAGAAAGAGCAATCTTATATCCCTCTTTTAGATAATTATTTAAAACATAGGGGATATCCTCCGCTTTATTAAACTGAAGATCTATGTAATTAAAATCAAAACTGTAGTCTTTTGAGGAGCTTATAAAGTCTGTTGTGGTGATATTAGGCTTTAGGGATATATAGGGGCTGATATCCTCATAAAAGT
>JAJQAM010000009.1:0-14545 GCA_021203805.1 Coprobacillus sp. | reverse complement strand
GTTGTGGTGATATTAGGCTTTAGGGATATATAGGGGCTGATATCCTCATAAAAGTCAGCGTCCTCAATTAAATCCCCATCTTCTTTAAGGGAATGGAGGTATTCATCTGACTCCGTAATAAGAAGATTCATAGCCTCATTAATCTCACTTAAAGAGGCATAAATAAAAGTAAAATCTTTTAAATAATCAAACAAAAGAGCGGTGTTTTGCTCAATTAATGAATAATAATAGTTACATCTATAGGAATAACTACGGTTTAATATGTCGTCGATATCATTTTGAGTTAAAATCTCAAGCCTTTCTTTCTTCGCGGGGCTTAGTTTTTCTAGGCTTTTATCTAAATAAGGCTTTATAACTCCTTCTAAATTGTTTATTTTTTCTTCGCTTAATAGAAAATCAGAAGCTGGGAGTAAGTCGATTTTGTTTGTCTCTTTAAGCGAGGTCTGCGTCGCAATATCGAAGAAGCGGATACTGACAAGTTCATCATCAAAAAATTCAAGCCTAACAGGATTATCATAGTTAAGCGAGAAGACATCGATGATGTCCCCTCGAATCGAGAACTGGAATGTCTGGTCTATCTTGCTAACATTAAGATATCCCATCGTAGATAGCTTAGTTTTTATGTCCTTAAACTTATAGGTTTTCCCTTTTTCAAGCGATATGACATTCTTTTTAAATAGTTCAATTGATGGATATCTCTTCATGAGAGAGGAAATATTAATCACAATGATATCCACGTTGTTATTTAAAATCTCGTTAAGCCCATAGACACGAGAGGACATAAACTCTTTCCCCTGAGAATAGATTTCACTCTTAATTAAATCATCGCTCGGGAATAGTAAAATCTTCTTATTGGGGAGATAACTCGATAAGGAATTATATAGCTTATTGGCTTTATAGATATTAGAGGTAACCACCGCTATTGGAGCGTGAATTTCATCAAAATAAGAGGCGATATATAGGGGTAATCCATTAATTTCATCAACGACAAAATGACCCTCATCTAACTTATAGGGGGGTGTCTTCGTTTTAATAAAATCAAATAAAGATGATGCCGCTATAAACTACCTCCTGTATAAGAACTGATAATCACATGGAAATCAGTATATATCGATCTCACCGCGGCTTCCGCTGCTCTATCAATCGCTTCGCTTATAAGCTCCATCTCGTCTTTACTAGGCCTAGAGAGAACAAAGTCAATCGCATCATCTTTACTAACTGGCTCTCCAATCCCTATCCTAATTCTTTTAATCTCCTCTGTATGGAGTAAGTCGATAATATTTTGAATGCCTTTATGAGAGCCGCTACTCCCTTTTTCACGGATTCTTATCTCGCCTGGCGCTATCGCCATGTCATCATAGATAACAAGAATATCACTCGTATCAATTTTGAAGTAGTCCACTACCTCTTTAACCGCGGTCCCGCTTAGGTTCATAAATGTCGTGGGTTTAAAAAGAATGACATTCTCATCATGCATCTTTCCGCGTCCAATAATTCCATGAAAAGCTTCTTTATCGACATCGATATTAGTTATATCACTAATCTTATCTAAAACTAAATAACCCATATTATGACGGGTATTTTCATATTTTTTACCTGGGTTTCCTAGACCCACAATGAGTTTCATAAGTTAATTTTACTCTAATTCGAAGGCGCCTGTATAGAGTTGATAATAGGTGCCCTTCTTTTCGATAAGTTGTTGATGGTTACCACGCTCAATAATACGGCCGTGGTCAAGCACCATAATCGCGTCAGCGTTCTGAACTGTAGATAGTCTATGAGCGATGACAAAGACAGTTCTTCCCGCCATAAGCTGATCAATACCGCGCTGGACAATCGCTTCGGTTCTAGTATCAATAGAAGATGTTGCCTCATCAAGGATGAGGACAGGCGTATCTGCGCAGGCGGCACGCGCAATCGAAAGAAGTTGTCTCTGGCCTTGTGAGAGGTTACCACCATCGGTGGTAAGCATTGTATCAAAGCCTTGTGGAAGTCTTGTAATGAAATCATAAGCATTAGCGACTTTAGCGGCTTCTTCAACTTCTTCATCGGTCGCGTCAAGTCTGCCATATCGAATATTTTCTCTCACTGTTCCAGTGAATAAGTTTGTATCCTGAAGGACCACGGCAAGAGACTTACGGAGGGAGTCCTTTTTAATCTTATTGATGTTAATTCCGTCCACTCTAATCTTGCCATCTTGAATATCATAGAATCTATTTATGAGGTTTGTAATCGTTGTTTTACCAGCGCCCGTTGCGCCCACAAATGCAATCTTTTGTCCGGGATGTGCATAGATTTCGATATCATGAAGCACGATTTTATCGGGAACATAACCGAAATCAACATGGTCTAAAAGGATGTCTCCTTTAAGCTCAGTATAAGTAACTGTTCCGTCTTTATGAGGATGCTTCCAGGCCCAACGCTCAGTTCTATCTTCGGTCTCAGTAATAGTTCCATCTTCCGCGACATTAGCGTTCACAAGTGTTACATAACCTTCATCAACTTCAGGGTCAAGATCAAGGACATTAAGAATACGGCGAGCACCTGCAAGGGCTCTTGCGGACATTGAGAACTGGTTAGATAAGTTACCAAAGTTCATAAAGAACTGCCTGGTATACATAAGGAAGGAGACTATCGCACCGACATTAAGGGCCATATCAAAGTCTTCATTCCATAGAGCTTGGATACTCTGTAATCCAATGTTAGAGACATCAAAGTAAACGAAGATAAAAGCAACCGCCGCAATAATGACATACATGAGGTTACCAATGTTATTCATGATAGGCATCATAATGTTACCGATAATCATCGCGTGACGAGAATGCTCATAGAGTTCATTGTTCTTTTCATCGAAGTCTTGCACGGCTTTTTCTTCATGAGTGAAGACTTTAACCACTCTAAGACCACTCATCATCTCTTCGATAAATCCTTCGGTTTCTCCTAAGGCTTTTTGCTGTTTTGCATAGTATTTTCTATTAAGCCTCGTCATATATCTAGCGAGGATGAACATGATAACAGCGCCCACAACGGCAATAAGGAAGAGCCAAATTGAAGTCCAAATCATAAGGGCAACACAGAAGATAAGAGTTAGCCCAATAGAGCAGAATTGAATTAGAGATGACCCTAGGAATTGATACATTGCATCAACATCGTTTGTATACAGAGACATAATGTCTCCGTGAGCGTTTGTATCAAAATACTTAATTGGAAGAGATTCCATCTTTGCAAATAAATCACGACGGATACCCGCCATAATACGCTGCGCATGTATAGCAACAAGCTGGGTGTAAATAATTGTGGAAACAATACCTACAACATAAATAGCGCCCACAACGCACATAATTGTAATTAAATTAGACATATAGGGCTCTAGGCCTGGATATTCCCCAAGAACTGGATCAAATGTAATAGCAGGGGTAATGACTCTATTGATGAGAATAGAGATGAATAAGCCAGAGGTCACACTAGCGACAGCGGTAAGGGCTACGCAGATAAGAATGATGACAATGATTCCCACTCTTCCATTCACAACGAAAGCGAGAAGGCGTCTTAAGGTGCCATCATTTCTCGCCGCTCTCATAGTCACGGTTTCGCCGGATCTATTTCCTTTGCCGCTTGGCATTATTCAAGACCTCCTAAATTATGCTGCATACGATAAATTTCTTGGTAAATCTGGTTTGTTTCGAGAAGTTCTGCTGGTGTACCAATGGCATTTATCGTGCCGTTATCCATGACAATAACCATGTCTGCGTCTTCTACAGAAGCAACACGCTGAGAGATGATTATCTTAGTTACGGATGGGATATATTCCTTAAATGAGGCTCTAATCATAGCGTCGGTTTTTGTATCCACTGCGCTAGTGGAGTCATCAAGAATAAGTACTTTTGGAGACTTAAGAAGAGCACGGGCAATACAGAGTCTCTGCTTTTGACCGCCAGAAACATTAGTGCCGCCTTGCTCAATATATGTGTTATATCCATCTGGGAATGAAGTTACAAAATCATCGGCGCAGGCAAGTTTGCAGGCATCAACAATCTCTTCTTGAGTGGCATCCGCTTTGCCCCATCTCATATTATCGTTAATAGTGCCAGCAAAAAGGACGTTCTTTTGAAGAACAACAGATACATTATTTCGAAGAGTTTCTAGATCATAATCTTTAACATCAATGCCGCCGACTTTAACGGTTCCTTCGGTAGTGTCGTATAGCCTAGAAATTAAGCTCACTAGTGTGGATTTACTTGAGCCAGTGGAACCAATAATTCCCACAGTGGAACCGGATGGAATATGTAAATCCACGCCCCAAAGGGCATATTTTTCTGCTTCTTGTGAATATTTAAAGGCCACATGATCAAAGTCAATAGAGCCGTCAGGTACCTCATAAATTGGATCCTCAGGGTTCTTTAATGTAGACTCTTCTCTTAATACCTCACAGATACGGCCCGCTGACGCACCACTCATAGCGAGCATCGCCATAATAGAAGATAGGGTCATAAGGGAAGAAAGTATCTGAACACCATAGGTAATTAATGCGGATAAATCGCCTACTCCTAATTCGCCAAAGATACTGCCAGATCCTGTCGCGGTTCCAACAATGGCGTAGGCACCAAAGATAGCAATAAGAATATAGGCAAGATAAATACAGAATCCCATTGCTGGGTTAGAGAAGGCCACAATACGGTCAGCCTTAGTAAAGCCTAATGAGAGATCCATGTTAGCATCATGGAACTTTTCATTTTCGTAGTTCTCACGAGTGTATGTCTTAACCACTCTAATAGCGTTGACGTTTTCCTCAACGGATTCGTTCAGGGCGTCGTATTTTCTAAAGACCTGCTTATAAATTCTATAGGACTGAACAATGATAAAGTATAGAGCAATGCCCAGCACTGGCACTAAAGCCACAAATACCCATGCAAGTGTCGCTGAAACGACAAAGGCCATAACAATGGCAAATATAAGCATAATAGGCGCTCTAAAAGCCATTCTAATGAGCATAGAGAAAGACATTTGCACATAGTTAATGTCGGTTGTCAGACGAGTCACAAGAGAACTTGTCTGGAATCTATCTATATTTTCAAACGAGAACGTTTGAATTCTTTCATAAATATCATGACGGAGGTTTTTAGCAAAGCCTGAAGAGGCTACAGCGGCGGTTATGCCACCGAATAGACCGCAAAGGAGAGAAACAATAGCGAGAGCAAGTAAGATTACTAAAACAATAATCATATGCTGACTCTCTTCTGCAGCAGTTGTCGCGCCTGTGGAAATATCAGTAATTGTATTAACAACATCAGAGACAAAGAAAGGAATAGTGCATTCACAGGCCACTTCAAACACCATAAGAATAGGCGATATAATCGTCTGCGCTTTATACTCTCTAATTGATCCACCTAATGTTTTTATAACTCCAGGCATAATTTTGTCACCGAATGAATATTTTAGACTTTTCAAACGCAAAATCAAGATAATAAATTATCTTTTTTTGAAAAACAAAGCTTTTTATGGCGTGTAACAGGGCAATGGAAATGACATAAAATCCACTTATTTGAGCGAAAAATTTAGCAAAATGAAAATAGTAACAAAAGAGGGAAAAATGAACTTTATATGACGCGATGCGTGTGCGATAAAACTTTATATTACCACTATTGGTGTGCTACCATAAAGATATGGAAGAGAAGACACCAGTCTCAGATTTTTTTAAAAGGCTAGCCGCAGGGCTAGCTATTGGTGTGTCCGCAGTTATTCCTGGAATAAGCGGAGCAACAACAGCGGTTGTATTAAAAGTTTACAATCAAATAATCCACGCTTTTAGCTACTTCATTAAAGAGTTTGTTAAATCACTTATAATTCTAATCCCTATAGTCTTAGGTGTTATCATCGCAATGATTCCATGCGTCTATCTTTTTAACCTTGCTTTCCGTTACTGCATGTTTGCAATTGTGTGTATCTTTGGTGGGTTAATTGTAGGTTGTTTCCCATCACTTACAGACGAGGTAAAAGGGGAGCCAATCAAGAACAAATATATTGTCGGATTAGTCATTGGAATAGTAGTGGCAGTTGGTCTTGGTGTAATGTCTATATTAGTCAGCGCAGACGAGACAGTGACTGAATGGTTTGCAAGAGATAATTGGGATTGGTGGTTCTACGTATTATTAATAATTGTTGGATTTATTTCATCGTTCTCTCTAGTGGTTCCTGGAGTAAGCGGAAGTCTAATTATGCTTATCATTGGATTCTTTACTCCTCTTATTGGATGGGTAGTAGATACATGCACTATTTGGTTTACAGAAGGATTATCTAATGGTTTAGGTTTCCAATTAGGAATGGTCGCATTGACATTCTTCGGCGGCTATATAATTGGAGTATTTTCTCTTTCAAAAGTAATGCATTTCTTTTTAAAAAACTATCGATTAGGCACTTATTACGTCATTATTGGAGTGGTAATTGGTTCATTTGTTGCTCTATTTTTTAATGGTAGTATATGGGACTATTATGGCGGATGGGCCTCTGGAGTAGTGAATGAATACGCAAGACTGCCGCAGTGGGCAGAGATACTGATTGGAGTAGTTTTATTTGTTGGAGCTGGAGCGTTCGGCTACTGGTTCATTCAAAGATATAGAAAGATTGTTGCAGAAAATGAGGCCGCGGGTCACTCGATTGCGGATAATGTTAAAGAGCCAACAAAAGAAAATAAAAATACAGATATAATAGACCCAAAAGATCTGGAGTAGAAACGTGGACTGGGAGCTCTCGTTTCTTGAGGCCTTATCTAATTGGGGCGTCGGAAATTCAAGTATGGCATGGCTATCTTGGATCATGTCAGTAATTACTAATTCTTGCGAATTTATACTAATTTGGATAATAGTTGCAATAGTCTTTTTGTGTGTTAAAAAAACTAGGAAGTGCGGGGTGGTTCTTGCCTGCGCAATTGTCCTCTTTGCCCTCCTATTTAATGAAGAGCTTATAAAGAATGTCGTAGGGAGAATTAGGCCTCTTTATCTTGATGACTCTAGGTCAACTACTATTCTCACAAACTTACAAAATACAAATTACTTCTTCCAATCAGGAGAATCCCCTATATTCGGTCTATTTGAATATCCAAAAGAAACGTCTTACTCATTTATGAGCGGACATACCTTTGGATCCTTTATGTGCGCTACTATCATTTATAAGTATTTCCATAAAGCAGGGATTGGATGTTTTGTCTTTGCTGTCTTAGTTGGTTTCTCCCGTCTCTATTTTGGAGTGCACTTCCCAACGGATGTTATCATTGGAATGCTCATGGGCATTCTAATTGGCATTACTATTCTCTGTTTTGATAAAGAGCTATCACCACTCTTTATTAAATTACGAGACCGAATTAAAGCTAAGAGAGAAGCAAAGCAAAACGCTTAATTTAATTATTTAATTGCAATGAAATTAAAAATAATTAAAAATATTCCTTGAATGGAGTGAATTTCTAATTAACCTTATAGGTTGATTAGAGGCTTAAAAACTCCCGATTTTCAATCGTTTTTTCATGAAAGAAAAGTCTAAGCATTTCTTTAGAAGGCTAATTTCTGGCCTATTAATTGGAATAACAGACGCGATACCTGGTATAAGCGGTGGAACCACCGCAGTGATAATCAGGGTATATGATGATGTAGTTTTTGCTATCGGATCTGTCTTTAAGCGCTTTAAAGAATCGATGGTGGTTATCGTACCAGTAATACTTGGGATGATTCTTGGCATAGTCCCTTGTATTTTTTTATTTGATCTCGCCTTTAACTGGTTTGCTTTTGGAACAGTTTGTATCTTTGCTGGATTAATGGTGGGGACCTTCCCTTCTATCATAGAGCATGTAAAAGGAGAACAAGTAAAACCGCCTCATATCATTCTTCTAATTGTGGGAATTGGAGTGGCTATCGCTTTAGGAGTGCTCTCTGTCCAGTTTAATCTCTCAGATGTCATGGGTGATTATTTTATTAACCGCCACTGGTGGTTTTACTTCTTAGTGATTCTTATTGGACTCATTCTAGCTTTCTTTACAGTAGTGCCAGGAATTAGCGGCTCTATGATTCTTTTAGTGCTAGGGTGGTACACAAATATCAACTCTTGTTTCTCTACCTGGAGCGTGGAGATGTTTAATGGAGATTTTACTAATACTGGAGCGCTTGTTGGAATGACGCTTTGTCTAATCCTAGGAATAATAATCGGAGCCTATTCCGCTTCAAAAACTATGGCAGTTTTATTAAGTCACTGGAGAGTTGCAACGTATTACTTAATTATTGGCTTCTGTGCAGGTTCTATTCCTGTCATGTTTTATAATAGCAATGTTTATGAGTATTACCTCATGTGGGCAGGCGGAGGAGAAGGGTGCATGTCTATGTGGGCAGAGATTGGATTAGGAATAGGCTTATTTATAGTGAGCATCGCCCTTGGATACTTATTTATCGTGCTTTACCATCACTCAAAGAAAAAAGATGAAGCAAAACTAGAAGAAGAGAACTCTTACACGCAGAGCGAAAATAGTAGTGCTATAAACGAAAACGAGGAAAATATCCCCAGTGAGGTGAATAATAGAGATCCTTAGTTTTAATTTTAGGAAAATTAAATAGTGAATTAAATTATTAATAAGAGTAAAATGAAAGACTTGTAGGAGCATTTGTGTTAAGACTCGCAAGATTTATAATTAAAAAGTGGTGGTGGATGTTTGTCATCCTTTTTATTTGCCTTTTTTTCCAGGCTTATTTACAGCTTGAAATCCCTACATATACCAGCCTAATTACTCAGGAAATAACACTACACGCTACAGATTTAGCCCGTATTGATGATCCAGAATATGTAAGTACTATATGGACATATGGCATCCAGATGCTTATCATCTGCGCTATTATTTTTGGCGTTAATGTCGCTAGTGTATTTCTCCAGTCTAAACTTGGATCTAAATATGCCGCTGCCATCCGTCATGAACTCTATGCTAAGATAATGACTTTCTCTCTTGCGGAGTATTCTCATTTTGGAATGGCCACTCTTCTAACAAGAACCACTAATGATGTTAATACCTGTAAAGAGACCTTTACGATGTTTATGAGGCAGATTGTTATTGCCCCTGTCTTCTTTGTCGTGGCCATAGTTAGAACCGCTCAAGCAAGCTGGCAGGTTTCCTTAGTGTTTGCAGTGGCGGCTCCTATAATTGTTATATTTGTTGTCATTATGTTTGTGATGGTAAGCCCACTATTTACTAAGGTAAATAGATCTTTTGATAATGTCACAAGTGTATATAGGGAAGGTCTTACTGGCGTTAGGGTGGTTAGAGCCTTTAACCAAGAAGAAAAAGAATACGAAAGATTTGAAGAAGCAAATAGCACTTTATATCATACAGACCGAAGAGCAGAAAGAATAATGACAGTAACAGACCCTGTCATAACAATAATTATCGACGCCGCTAACGTCCTGATTTTCTTCGTCTCCGCTGTTATCCTCGTTGGTGAGACAGAGTTAACCGCAGATTATGCTGCAGTGGTCGCGGGTAATATCGTGGCGATCTCAGGGTATGCGCAGCATATCCTTAACTCACTCGTGATGCTAAGTATGCTCTTTATTAGAATGCCAAGGTGCCGATCAAAAGTAAGACGTATCGAAGAGGTTTTACATACCGACCCAATGGTTGTTGATCCTGAAAATCCTGTTGATATTTCAACAATTGAAGCGGGAAATGTAGGAAATATTGAATTTAATGATGTAAGTTTTACATTCCCTGATAGTAATATTCCCGCTCTTAAGGATATATCTTTTAAAACAGAAAAAGGCACTACCACAGCAATCATTGGATCAACCGGAAGCGGTAAATCAACCCTCATAAATTTGATTCCTCGTTTCTATGATGTAACGGAGGGGTCTATTACTGTAGATGGAGTGGACGTAAGAGATTACTCGCAAAAAGATCTAAGAGGCAAGATAGCTGTTGTCCCTCAGACCGCCCTCCTATTTGAAGGAACTATTAAAGACAATATTAAGTTTGGCGCGTCAGATGCCACTGATGAAGACGTAGAAGAAGCTTTAAAAATAAGCCAGGCTCATAACTTTGTTATGAAAAAAGAAAACGGAATCGAATCCTGGGTTAACCAAGGAGGCAGAAACTTCTCTGGCGGGCAAAAGCAAAGACTTGCCATTGCAAGAGCAATTATAAAGAAGTGCGAAGTCTATGTTTTTGATGACTCTTTCTCTGCGCTTGATTTTAAGACAGATATTAAAGTAAGAACCGCTCTTAAATCTTATATTAGCGATGCAGCGGTTATTATCGTGGCCCAGCGTGTTTCATCAATTCTTGATGCGGATAACATCATTGTTTTAAATGAAGGCGAGATTGTGGGACAAGGTAAACACGCGGATTTATATGAGAATTGCGACGTTTATCGAGAAATTGTCAGTTCTCAGATGGATCCAGATGAAATAGAAAAGACTCTTGTTTTAAGCAGACAGTATGCTATGGAGGGCGATGAATAATGCCGTACCAAACAACTGAAAAAGTGAAAGACGCGCGCGGAACCATTAAGGTTCTTGCCCAAGACTTCTCAAAGTATTGGAAGGCTCTTTTAATCATCGTCGTCTGCTGCGTTGTTTCATGCACAATGACTATATTAGTCCCTGACCAGCTCTCTACATTTACTGATGATCTCATTGCGGAAATCCAAAACATGGGCGCCGAGGGTCAATATCTATACCTAGTTGATGGGGTGGTAGCTCTTCACTGGGGCAATATGTTTATTACGTTCGGCATTATCCTAGGAATGTATTTGATAAGCGCTACTCTTAGCTGGCTTCTTAACTTTACCTCTATCACAATGTCCACTAAATATAGCTATAATATCAGGCTTAGATTAAAACGAAAACTCGACAGAATAGGCCTAAAATACTTCGATTCTCATCAAACCGGTAATATTTTATCAACTGTTACAAACGATGTTGATAACATCAACTACGATATAAGCTCGGTTATTATTGAAATCGTAAGAGCGGTCACTTTATTAATCGGAACCCTTATCGTTATGTTTATGTCGAGCTGGATTCTCACTCTTGTCGCTTTAGCAACGCTTCCATTCTCGATTACCATTGCTCTACTAATTGCGAGAGCAAGCCAGAAACACTTCGTGAAATATCAAAATACTCTCGCTATGATAGAAGGCCACGCTGAAGAATACTATTCAGGCTTTACTATCATCAAACTCTTCAACAAAGAGAAGGATACTGCAGAGGAATTTGAAGTTTATAACGAGCAAATGAAAGATGCAGATTATAAATCAAGATTCTTCTCTTCCATCATTTTCCCTTCAATTAGGCTCGTCAATAACATTGGCTTTGTCTTTATTGCAATAATCGGAGGCTTATACACCTCTGTTGGTAATATTATTGCCTTTATCATGTATCTACAAATCTTCTCTCAGCCAATTCAAAATCTTGGCGAAATCTCCGCAATTACACAAGAAGCCCTCGCTTCAGCGGAAAGAGTTTATACCCTCTTAGGAGAAGAGGAAGAGGTTCCAGATGCCGAAGATGCAATTAGTGATCCTAGTGTTATTAAAGGTAATATAGCGTTTAATCACGTGGATTTCTCTTATGACCCTGATAAAGAGCTAATTAAGGACATGAACCTCGAGGTAAAAGAAGGGCAAAGCGTCGCTATTGTTGGCCCAACAGGAGCGGGAAAGACCACAATTGTAAACCTGATAATGAGATTCTACGATGTGATAGGTGGTGAAATAACTCTAGAGGGAGTGAACACACAAAGCTATACAAGAGGTAATTTACGGCGCTCTGTCGGAATGGTTCTCCAAGATACATGGCTCTTTAACGGAACAATTAAAGATAATATTCGTTATGGGCGAAGAGATGCCACCGATGAAGAAGTAATTGAGGCCGCTAAAGCCGCTCAAGCGGATCACTTTATTAGTCTGCTCCCAGGTGGATATGATTTCATCTTACAAGAAAACGGAACTAATATCTCTCAAGGACAGAGACAGCTTATAACAATTGCCCGTGCATTAATATCTGCGCCTAAGATTTTAATCTTAGACGAGGCTACTTCTTCAGTGGACACGAGAACCGAGAAGATTATTCAAGACGTCATGAATATGATGGTAGAGAATAGAACATCCTTTATCATTGCGCATAGATTATCCACGATTAAGAATGCCAAGATGATTCTCGTCATGAATAAAGGAACCATCGTTGAAATGGGTAATCATAAAGAGCTACTCGAAAAGAATGGGTTCTATGCTGATCTATATAACTCGCAGTTCACAAGCGGAATTAACCCAATGGCAGAAGCGGAAATCATCGAAGAAGACGATACATCGACATAATAAAATCATTCTATTAATAATAAAAAACCCACCATTTCGGTGGGCTTTTATTTAGTATTTAGAATTATTTCTCGTTTTTTGTGTCGTGTTTATTAAGCTTTTTATAAACGGATTTAAGCTGTGGATAGAGATTTAAATATCCAGTCTTATAGAGATAGTCATACTCTTTATGATTTTCCCAGTTAGGAGTGAACTCGTCTTTAATTCTTACCATTTTCTCGCATGCTTCTTCATAGCTCTTATACACGCCTGTTGCGAGCATAACACACATGCCCGCGCCTAAAGAGGTGGTTTCAAAGGTTTGCACCCTTTGGACATTAAGCCCAAAGATATCAGAGGTTATCTGACAGATGGCACTACTTTGTGCTCCACCGCCAGAGATTCTTATAACACTAACCTTATGATTCTGCTTCTTCTCCATCCCTTCAAGGCCCTCTCTAAGAGCATAGGCTATGCCTTCAATAATCGCTCTATATAGATGGTATTTAGTGTGGACAGAGGTAAAACCAATTATAGATCCTTTCATAAGAGGTCTTTTAAGGGATGGTCCCCAGTATGGCTGAAGGATTAATCCATCTGAACCAGGGGCAATTTGAAGGAGTTTTTCATTTAAAACTTCCTCAACCGCCATTGAATTAAGCTCGGCAGCGGTTATATCTTCACTCGCAAATTCATTTGAGAACCATTTAAGCATCCAGTATCCTCTATAGACCTGAAGGTCCATATTATACATACCTGGAAGGGCAGCGGGATACGCTGGAAGGAATGTTTCAAACTCAAGATATTTCTTGTTAGATACTTCAATAGTGGAGGCGGTGCCGTATGAGACTGCTGCGGTGTCTCTATCAAGAGCGGCTAAACCAACGGTTTCATTAGCCTTATCACTGCCTGTTGCATAGACAGGTAGATGTTTGGGGAGACCAAACTGCTCACAAATCTCGTCTTTTACATAGGAGACAACCTCTCCCGGCTGGACAAGCTCTGGGCACATCGATAGAGGAACACCATAAAGATGTCCTTTAAGATTATTATCAGATTTATACCATTCTCTTTTCTTAAAATCGATAGGGTAGTGACCCATAACTGAAGCTGCGGAATCTTTAAGCTCTCCGGTTAATAAATACGTAAAATAAGTGGAGATATGCACGTATTTATATGTTTTTGCCCAAATATCAGGCTCGTTTTCTTTCACCCATTGAGCTACTGTTCTTCTCTTGTTTAACTCTATGGTGTCGGTCATACCAATAAGCGAGAAAAGCGCTCTATAAAGAAGTGGAGACTTAGGAGGATTTTTAGTTACTCTTTCATCAAGCCAAAGGATACAGTCTCTTAAAGGCTTAAGATCTTTATCAAGTAGAACGGCGGTGTCTCTAAAAGTAGTAATAGTGCAGCCAACAACATCTTTAAATAGTTTCCCGTGCTCTTCTTTTAATTTAGCGAGGGACTCAAGGCAAACATTCCAATAAAAATCAGGGGACTGCTCCGCATACCCTTTCTCTTTTGTATAATACGCTGGTTCATAGTGGGTCTTTACAATACCCACGATGTTCCCATCTTTATCTACAAGGGTGGTTCTAACACTTTGAGTGCCGAAATCGAATACTAATGCAAGTGGATTTTTACTCATAACCCATATAGGTTAGCATACATATTATTTTTTTTGAATAATTTAATTAAATAAATTAATTGCTCTACTTAATATAATCCCAATGCCGTTTTAACTAATCTATTAGTTATTTATTTTGCAATGAAAAATATAGTTGTGATAAAGTATATAAGTTGATGAAAATCAGAAAGCTATTAGAAAATAAGGAGAAAACAAATGGCAAAACAGAAAACTTACATTTATGCATTTGAAGATGCTTTTGGCCAGAGTAGAGAAATCCTAGGCGGAAAAGGCGCTGGTCTTGCAGAGATGATGCATGCCGGAATTCCTATTCCACAGGGCTTCACTATTACAACAGAGGCTTGTAATTTGTATTACGACAACGGAAAAGTCATTCCACAGTTCCTTATCGATGACATTATTGAGCATGTCCATCGTGTTGAAAAGGAAAGCGGAAAGAAATTTGGTGGTGATAAAGACCCACTCCTCTTCTCTGTTAGAAGCGGCGCAAGAGTCTCTATGCCTGGTATGATGGATACCATCTTAAACCTCGGTTTAAACCCCACAACTGTTCAAGCCTTAATTGATAAGACTGGAA
>JAJQAM010000052.1:4540-10075 GCA_021203805.1 Coprobacillus sp. | reverse complement strand
TTTTATATCTTGAGATAGTCATTACCGTTCCGACATACTCAAAGTCATGCTCTTTTGCGTATTCAAAGGCGTGACTTAGTCTTTTAGTGATACATAATCTACAGCGGTTGTGTCCTTCTTTTTCGAGAGCGTACTGCCGTAAATCACTCATGAAGGCATCATGATCCTCCTTATCCTCGATGAAAGTTATCTTGTCGAGCATATGGATTAAATCGAGATATCTTTTTAGCTCGGATATTCTTAGTTCATACTCCTCATCAGGATAGATGTTAGGGTTATAGTACATAATCGTAATATCAAAATAATCATGAAGGATTCTCCATGGAATGGAAAAACAAGGGCCACAGCAAACATGAAGAAGAAGCCGAGGCTTTCTTCCATCGATCTTTAGCTCTTCTATTAAGGAGAGGAGCTGCTTTTGGTAATTAATGTTACGTTCAGCAGGCATAACTAAATATCTAGATCTCTAGAGAGATCTTTTGCGTTTTTATAGGATTTTCTATCTTTGCTCTCAGCGAGCCTTTCGCCTTCAATAATTGCCTTTATCGTCTCTTCGTTAGGTATATCATTCCATTCAAAAGGTATTCCATGAACTTCAATACACTTCTTCAAGAAAATATTAATGGTTTCATCAAGAGTTAAGCCTATATTTAAAAAAATAGTCTCAGCTTGGGATAGAATTTCTTCATCAGTCTCAAATGTAACTTCTGTTTTGTTCATGAGAATAAAATATATAATATTTTAAATAAAAAAGCAAGCATCTCCAAAGGAGAAGAAGCGGTATTTTTCCTCAACAGCGTGTTTATAGCATTCTAAAGTAAACTCTCGGCCCGCAAAAGCGGAGACAAGCATAATTAAAGTGGATTTAGGTAAATGGAAGTTAGTTATAAGAGCATCGATCACTTTATATTCATAGCCAGGAGTAATAAAGATATCAGTGGATTCTCTCGTCGGGGTAATCTCGCCGTATTTCGTGTAATTAGCCTCTAGTGTTCTAACGGACGTGGTCCCAATTGCGATTATACGTCTACCTTCTTTTTTAGCCAAATTGATGATACCCGCCGCTTCACTAGTTATCTCATATTCCTCGCTATGCATGACATGATCCTCAACATTTTGGACCTTAACCGGTCTAAAAGTGCCTAGGCCTATACGAAGGGTTATGTCTACTACTATGACGCCTTTCTCTTTGATTCCATCAAAGAGTTCTTCCGTAAAATGAAAGCCAGCGGTCGGAGCCGCAGCGCTTCCAGGGACAGTGGCGTACACTGTTTGATACCTATCGTTACCTACTAGCTGCTTTTTAATATAAGGAGGAAGGGGCATCTTACCTAGCTCTTCAAGAACCTCCATAAAGATGCCTTCATAGGTAAACTTAATATGACGGATGCCTTCACCAAGGACTTTAGTGCACTCCCCAATGAGTTTACCTTCGCCAAAATTAATAATAGTTCCCACTTTTATTGATTTAGCGGGTTTAGAGAGGCACTCCCATATATCTTCTTCTCCCTCTACTTGGTTAAGAAGAAGGAGCTCTATCTTCGCTCCGGTGTCTTCTTTAATACCTAGAAGCCTAGAAGGTAACACTTTAGTGTTATTCCTTACTAGAACATCACCTTCATGAAGGTAGTCCACAATATCATAAAAGTATTTATCCTCATATGTATGATTGGCTCTATTAACCACTAAAAGACGAGAGTGATCTCTTTCAGGGGAAGGAGACTGAGCGATAAGCTCTTCAGGGAGATCAAAGTCAAACAAAGAGATATCCGTAGCCATATCTAGAATCCCTTCTCACTGTTATATTTAGTGGTAACTTCTTTTTTATATTCAGTAAATCTATCTTCTTTAATAGCCTCTCTTGCGCCCTCCATTAGATGGATAAGGAAGCGAACGTTATGAATAGAGAGGAGTCTTTTCCCAAAGGATTCATCAGTGGTATAGAGATGACGAAGATAAGCTTTCGTATAGTGAGTGCATGTGTAGCAGTCGCACTCACTATCAAGAGGAGTAAAGTCCTCTTTATATTTAGAGTCTCTAATATTCACTCTGCCGTGAGAGGTCATAAGGGCTCCGTGCCTCGCTAAGCGAGTAGGCAATACGCAGTCAAACATATCGCATCCCTTCTCTATTCCCTCTAGGATAAAATCAATAGAGCCCACTCCCATGATATAACGGGGTTTATCCTCTGGGAGATAGGTAAGAGAATAGTCCACCATCTCAGAGAAGACCTCTTTAGGTTCTCCAATAGAGGTGCCACCGATGGCATAGCCATCGAATGGTAACTCTGAAAGCTCTTTAGAGCACATTTCTCTGAGGTCTTTATACTCTCCCCCTTGAACTATTCCAAAAAGATATTGATGCTCGCTGGTTTTAAAGTCGAGACATCTTTTTGCCCATCTTATAGTTCTTTCCGTGCTTTCTTTAGCGTATCTATATTTTGCGGGGTAAGGGATACACTCATCTAGGACCATCATGACATCTGATCCTAGTTTCTCTTCTATTTCTATTACCTTTTCAGGAGAGAAGAACATCTTACCACCATCGATATGATTACGAAACTCTACGCCTTCTTCACTAATCTTACGTTTAGAGGCAAGAGAGAAGACCTGGAAACCACCGCTATCGGTAAGGATAGGGCCGTCCCAGTTCATAAATTTATGAAGTCCCCCTGCTTCCCTGACTATATCTTCACCTGGTCTAAGGGAGAGATGATAGGTGTTTCCTAAGATAAATCCTGCACCTAAGGACTTTACTTCTTCAGGAGAGAGAGTCTTAACGGCGCCGTCAGTGCCTACCGGCATAAACATAGGAACCTCGCAGTCACCATGAGGTGTATGTAAAATGCCGTAGCGGGCTCCGCTATTCTTATCTTTATGAAGTATTTCTAAATAAAATTCTTTTTCCATATTCATTAAAATTTAAAATCTAGATTTTGATTTGCCCCGAGGGTATTCATAAAGCCCTTTCTCTTACGAAGGAGCATAAAGATGATATACGCGGCGATCATAACCACAAATTCGCCAAGCGCTACCCAGCCAACCGCCACCCAGAAGGGTTCACTTAGTAGCCACCATAGCTCAAAGCCAATAATGAAGGCGTTAAAGACAACAGGGAATACGCAGGCGGTAAGTAGATGCTTACAAAACATAATGCATAGGCACGCAAGAAGCGTCGCAATTGTTCCAAATAAAACATCTAATAATCCAAGAGCGCTTACGATATTAGCAAGAGCGCATCCAATGGTGAGTCCCCAAGCGTAATCCTTTCTAAAAAAGACGAGTAATATAAGGATTTCTGATAGTCTAAACTGAATAACGTTGTAGGATAAGGGATATGCTAAAACAGTAATCACCACATAGAGCGCTGCGATAATCGCATTACGAGTCATAGAATAGATGAGTTTATTAGTCATTTATTCACCCGTATTAACAATAACAAGCGCGATAATGCAGGCCACTAGGAGCACCGCAATAACAATAATAGGGACGATTCTAGCCCAGTCATATTTGGCCTTTTTCATCTCTTCATTTATTTTCTCTTCATCGACGATTTGCTCTCCGTTTTCATCGTAAAGAATTTCAAGCTCTTCGCCTTCACTACTTTCTTCTTCAATCTCTTTTTTCTCTTCGTCTTCCATACACTATATGGCCTCACAAATTAAGTCTGATATATCTACTACGTTAAAGAAAGGATCTATTTCTTTTTCTATTGTATTTCCAATGAAAACAGAGGAGATTTGCGAATTTTTTACCCTTTCTAAACAGGATTTTGATATTACTGGATGAGATATAATAGCGATGACATCTTTTGCTCCTTTACTTAAAAGAAGATCAGTTGCCGCGCAAAGTGTTTTGCCCGTGGAAATGATATCATCCACGATGATACAGGTCTTACCCGTGACGTCATCATTTAGCTTAATCTTTTCAACGCTATCCGCTTCATCTCTCTTCTTTTCAAGGGCAATACATTTAGGAGCGCCTATCTCCTCTTTAAAAGAGAGGGCTCTATCTTTTCCTCCTCGATCTGGAGAGACAATAACGACATCGCTAAGCGCCTCACCGTGAGCGTCAAGATACTCCTTGACTGAAGGAGCAAAGACCTCGCTAAGGTATAAATTTGTCACTGGTGTGCGATAGTATTTTATAGCATCTATATTATGAATATCGCAGGTTAAAATTTCATCGATAGGAGCGCTGTTTAAAATGGATGCTATAACTCTTGATGAGTTAGGCTCGCCCGCTTTATTTGTGCCTTGCCTAGAGTAGCCTAGATAAGGGATAACTAGCTTTATTGATTTAGCGTCGCTCATTCTTAAAGCGCTCACAAGAAGTAGCACTTTAAAAAGCGTTCCCGTGTCATCACCGCTAAAAGACTCGATGATTACGCACTCTTTATTTTTGACATCACTACTTGTTTTAACAAGTAGTTCACCGTCTTCAAAATGAGTGGTCTCTATTTCCCCCTTAGTAAATTTAGTTTTACTAAGAAGAGTGTCCACTAAATGACTATGATGAAATGTAAAGAGGATCTTTTCTTTCATAATTACCTATAATATTTGACCACTAAAAGGACGATTTCCTTATTTTGTTCAAATTCTTCTTTAAGTCTAGATGGGTCCACAGTGATATGAAGCTCATTTAAATGCTTCGTAAACTCTTTAGTGTAGGCCCACTTATATATGCCTTTAAGCTGGAAGGCCTCTTCCTCCTTATAGGGATAGAGTTTATATTTCATATAATAGACCTCTCCATTATAGAGCTTAAAGTTTTCTGGATTAAAATCGAGGAGGTATTTCTCATTTCTCGCATACCACGCTTCCATAAATATTCCGTCATAATGCTCATCGGTGAGATCACCTGCGACAAGATCGTCAAGGCAGCTTGGCCCGGGAATATAGTCAGTTAGGATAATATGGGCTTTTTTATCATTCACTCTAATATGAGGATAGATTATCCCGGTATTTGACATCTTCTTTTCGATTTCGATAATACCGTCGTATGTGGCCTCGTCAAGACCATAATCAATACAAAAGTATGTCTTTTTCTTTCTTTTAACCACATAGTGGTTATCTTTAACTGTTTCCACTACTTCATAGGGTTTCTTTTTTACGATTATTTCCATAATACCTATATTATCCTCCTAAACGACTTTAAATGATATAGTAGCAGAGCTACTAGAGCAGGAATCAATTGTTATTTGATAGTCAAAGGTAGACCCATCATGCATCTTTCCGTTATTAAAGAATTTACTAAACTTAGAAGCGCTAAAGACATCTCCTCTTCTAAAGAGCTGCTGATAAGACGCGTAATATATATTCATCGTCTGGAACTCTTCAAATGAGTTCGTCGCGGGAATCATGGAGATGAAATCAGTCTTTAAAGAGTTAGTTGTGTATTTACCTCGGTAATAGTCATAGCCGTATGATGGGGTATTAGAGGCATACTGATCAAGTAGGCCTTGCCCTGAGGCATAGACATATTCCATATGGGTGCAGAACGCTCCCGTATTAACGTAGACAAGCCTTGCGTCTAC